>JBIKXM010000122.1:0-4421 GCA_044355755.1 Burkholderiaceae bacterium
CAAACCGTTGGGCAGTATTTTGATTCTGAGGAGTTATTGGCGGCGCTGACTGATGCAGGATTAGATTTGCAAAGATTATCTGGTAAGCGTGTATTATTGATTCGCGGTCTGGGTGGGCGTGAATTATTAGCTCAGACATTGCAGCAGGCTGGAGTAGATGTGACTATAGTCGAAATTTACCAGCGTTGTATGCCTGCGCCCAGTACTGTTTTGTGGGCAGAATTAAAAAAAGTTATCGATAGTCCACATATATGGTTAATAACAAGTGTAGAGGCCGCGAACAATTTATCTACGCTGCGACAAGTGCAATCTTGGCTACCGTTGACATCGACACTGGTGACGCATCCACGCATTGCTGAGGTAGCCAAAACAATAGGTTTCAGCAAAGTAGCACTAGTACAGAATCTAGAACAAAATGAGTTGAGCGCTGCTATGTTGTCTGACTTATATTAGGGCAGGCATTACGTAACATTACCTGATCAAGGTGTCCCGAGGTATATAGTGTCATCTAGTTGGTACGCTGCTTCGCAGATCGTACTCTTTGGTCTACGCATACAAGCGCGGCTGCACCATTTAAGGGCAACAGAGTTAGGGCGGTTTTGCGTAAATCATAAGGTGCTGTACGATTCTATACAATCCTATATCGCAGATTAATTCAATCTTATTAGACTATGACAGACCCTACTTTGCCGGAAATGCAAGATAAGCATGAAGCGATACCGCGACGCAACAGAATGCCCAAAAAAATTTCATGGTTGATTATTTTGTTTTGTACTTTTGTAATCATCATGGTTGCGGTGATTTATGGTGTGCGCACAATCTATATACGAGAAATCGATAAAGTGCTTAGTGCTCTACAGACGGTGCAAACAGCGCAGTCTATCGAGCAAGCGAAACTGCATGCTCTGGAAGAAAAATTGCTAGAAATGCGGGCATTACAAGCGCCATTAGAACAGTCATTATTGCTTTTAAACCGTACCCGTGAAGAAGTTTTATTAACAGATATTGAACAACTGCTAGATATGACGGCGCAGCAGTTAAATTTAACTGGGAATGTCTCTAGTGCAATAGCCGCGTTACAAGGTATTGATTTGCGCTTATCCGGGCTATCTAAGGCTCGTTTTGCGAGCTTGCGATCAGCAGTGCGGCGTGATTTATCCGTGCTTAAAGCGATACGTAACATCGATATGCTGGGGGCGGCACAAAAGATAGATCAAGTGATCGCGGATATTGATAAGTTGCCTTTAATATCTTCGCAGCATCTTGAAGTTGTACCGAGCTCTATGCCTCAAAAAAAACCAGAAATGGCGAGTGATTGGTTAGCTTGGGGTCAGCATATTTGGCAGAGCATCAAAGACGAGAGTTTGCACTTATTGCGTATTCGGCGTATTGATGATCCCGTGGCCTTACTGTTATCCCCCGATCAGGCTTGGTTTGTGCGGGAAAGTCTGAAATTACGTTTGCTCAATGCTCGGGTTGCTTTATTGATTCGCAGTGAACATAATTTCCGAACGGATCTGCGGCAGGCACAGGCAATGCTTAAACGTTATTTTGATATGCAGTCGGCTAGTACCCAACAAACACAAATCCTGTTACAGGATGTACAAAATAATGTAGCTGATTTTAGATTACCTGCTTTGACAAGTATCTCTACGTTACAACAAATAAAGGCGTACTAATATGCGTATGTTATTTTGGTTCGTCATCTTATCTATTCTTGCAATTTCTTTGGCTGTCTTTGTTCAGGAAAATCAAAGCAATATTGTGCTGTTTTATCCCCCCTATCGAGTCGAACTGTCATTGAATTTTTTCTTATTATTATGGCTTGGCAGCATGCTGTTGTTTTATATCAGTATGCGTACCATAGTGACTTTGATACATTTGCCTGCACGCGCTGTAAAGCATCGTCGCCAACAGCAATGGCAGCGTGCCAGCCAGGCTTTGTGTGAGGCCTTGGTTTATTTGACTGCAGGTCGATTTGCACGGTCTGAGAAATGTGCTGAAAAAGCGCAAATGTGGCCGGCATATAAAGAGGTTGCTGCACTGCTTGGGGCGCGTGCTGCCCAAGGACTTAATGAAATACAGCGGCGTGATCACTGGCTAACTCAAATTAATACCCCTGAGCTACAGCCGGGGAAATGGGTGGCTATGGCTGAAATGCAACTTGAATCGCGCGATCCTGAGTCAGCATTAAACACAATAGAAAAATTACAGGCTCAAGGTGGAAAACAAATTCATGTACACAAGCTGGCTTTGCGGGTCTATCAGCAACTGAAAAACTATAAAGAAATGCTGCGCTTATTGCGCCTATTAGAGAAACGACATGCACTCCACCCAGTTTTGCTCAGTAGTCTCAAACAACAGGCCTGCGAAGCGCTGATGAAAGAACAACGTCATCATGTCGAGGGGCTACATACCTTTTGGCGTAGTTTGTCATCAACTGAGCGTACACTGCCTTACAACGCTGATTTAGCAGCTCGTTTATTTATATCGTGTGGGTATTATGATAAAGCGCGGATTTTATTAGAGCAGGCATTAAATACAAACTGGGAGCCGAGCTTGCTGGTGACGTATGCAGACTGTGTTGCAAGCGATGTTTCTGCTTTGCCGATGATTAGCCAAGTTGAAAAATGGTTACGGGTTTATCCGCGTGAAGTAGCCTTACATTATGCGCTAGGTCGTTTATGTTGGCATCAGCGTTTATGGGGTAAAGCACAATCAAGTTTAGAGACGGTATTGGCTTTTTCAGATGACAAAAAGATACTGGTGTATTTAGCACATATTACGTTGGCGCAATTGCATGAAGAGTTAGAGGTAAAAGATTTGGCGTATCAACATTATCGTGCTGCTGCATTATTAGAGGTTGGTAATAAAAATAGCGTGTGTTTTGCTGTGCAGCGCTTGCGGAGTTAGTAGTTAAGTCTATTTGATCAAAAATTGTATTTCACGCCAAGCGCAAAGTTATTCATCTGATTGTCGCTATCACCTCCGAGCCTAAGATAGCGCATATATGAGATTCGCCAATCCATGTTTTCGATAATATTGGCTTCGTACCCAAGGCCAAATAAATAGCCAATGCCACTCTGATCATCGGCTAAATTTACGCCTGATATAGACGTATCAGCTCTGCCATGAACGGTAGCGTAAGTGAGACCAATTTTAAAAAAAACGCCGGGTGCACTTTGACCTAATTTATATAGTGCAGTGAGTTCTGCTCCATTAACTTTGCGCGCAACATTGACAGCAGTGCTGCCTAGGTAAATATTAGTTTGTTTAAAGTTACCTGTACCCAGATAACCTACTTCAAAAGCCAAACTTTCATCTAAGGTATATCCCCAAAATAGACGATAGCCAACCGCATTTTTTTTCTGATTCGTGGCAGTAAAATTTGCTGGCACAGACAATGTACTACTATCGATCCAGTTATAAGAGCCTTCAGCACCAATACTAAAAAAATTTACTTTATTTTTACTGTTTTGCGCATACGCATTTAATGTAGATAAACAGCAAATACCGAGGAAAATGATTTTAGTGGTTTTCACTTTTATCTCCTGGAAAGGTGTTTTTTAACAAAACAGTACAGATGATACTAAATGTCAAGCCTTTTGGGGGGATTTTTCTAGCCAACAAACAACACTGTTACGTCGATTATAGGGTGACTATGTAGAGGTTCGATTCTGTCATAATTCTTCCTTTGTTATCTCTTTGATAGGGCGGTATAAACCGTTATAAATTCGTGAAAGTTATTGAAAAATCAAAAAAGTTGGCGCATGTTTGTTACGATATTCGTGGCCCCGTTCTTGAGTTAGCCAAGAAGATGGAGGAGGAGGGGCAACAGATTATTAAGCTCAATATTGGGAATCTGGCGGTCTTTAATTTCGAGGTTCCCGAAGAAATTCAGCAGGATGTGATTCGCAATTTACCTGGTTCAGCCGGCTACGGTGACTCTAAAGGCATTTTTTCTGGGCGCAAGGCAATTATGCATTATGCGCAACAAAAGCAGATCAAAGGCGTAGCATTAGAAGATATATATATTGGCAATGGTGCTTCTGAATTGATCATTATGTCGATGCAGGCGTTGCTGGATAATGGTGATGAGGTATTGATTCCATCGCCGGATTATCCTTTATGGACCGCTGCGGTTAGTTTGGCGGGGGGCAAGCCAGTACACTATCTATGTGATGAAGCGAACGGTTGGGCGCCAGATTTAGAAGATATGCGTAGCAAAATCACGCCACGTACTAAAGCACTGGTCTTAATTAATCCAAACAATCCCACTGGTGCTTTATACAGCGATACGGTCTTAAAGGAACTCGTCCAGTTCGCAGAGCAGCATCAGTTAATTGTTTTTGCCGATGAGATATATGACAAAGTACTTTATGATGGACATCAGCACACTTCCATTGCATCTTTAAGTGAGG
>JBIKXM010000206.1:0-3253 GCA_044355755.1 Burkholderiaceae bacterium
AAGCACAAAAACAAGCCAATTTGCAAATCCTGAAACGTTTATTGCTGGTTGTGCCGCTGATGTTCGCATTTGGTTATGCGTTGGTGCCGATATACAAAACGTTGTGTGAGGTCACCGGAATTAATTCACTAACAAATAAATTTGACTACAGCCGGCCTAAAAACACACAAATTGATCGCAGTCGTACGATTACCGTTGAATTCGATGCCAATCCCCGTCATGGCTTACGCTTTAGACCTGCCCAGCGTAGCATCCGGGTTCATCCAGGTGAGTTGGCACAAGTTATGTATCAAGTAACCAATACCGAAGCGCAAGCGATTACGGCACAGGCTATCCCAAGTTATGCGCCAATCCAAGCGGGCCGCTACTTTAATAAATTAGTCTGTTTTTGCTTTACGCAACAAAATTTACAGCCAGATGAAACCAAGCACATGCCGGTTGTTTTTATCCTCGACCCAGATCTACCTAAAGATGTGCAGACGATTACCTTGTCCTATACATTTTTCAAAGTGAGCTCATGAAACAAGACATCAGGCATAGAGACAATAAGGTACCAAGACACTCGGTTATCAAGTGTAAATTACTTCTTTGGCAGACTGTATCTGCCGTCTTAAGTGCATTTTTTGGTGTACGCAAACAGATAGCGCAGCAACATGATTTTGCCAAATTAAATCCGATTCATATCATTATCATAGGCATCATGCTGGGCATATTGTTTGTCCTATTTTTATTGTGTATGGTGCACTTAGCGCTAAATTATGCGTAATGCCAATGCTATTTTGTCATTGCTCGCTTGCTCTGGCATTCTACTTTTGAACTGGAACAGGAATAAGTTCTAATCAATTAAAAAATTGGAGACCATATGAATCGTTCGCGTACCCATGCCCCGTATTACTTTATTCCTGAGCCTTCCGCTTATCCAATATTAGCCAGTCTGAGCCTATTAGCCGTAGCCATGGGTGCGGTGGCGTGGGTGAATCAGCAATTATGGGGCACCATGGTGTGCGTGCTTGGTTTGGTATGGTTAATGAAAATCTTAACGGCTTGGTTTGGTCAAGCGATTCGTGAGTCCGAAGGGGGGCTCTATAGTCAGCGGATAGATGTGTCCTATCGTTGGTCTATGGCTTGGTTTATTTTTTCGGAAGTGATGTTCTTTGCGGCATTCTTTGGCGCTTTATTCTATGCCCGTTCGATTACTATGCCGTGGTTGGCTGATATCGATCACAAAATACTGTGGCCGGATTTTGTCGCGCAATGGCCGCATCGAGGGCCTGCTGATTTAGTGCAAAAATTTACGGTGATCGAGCCATGGGGCTTGCCTACGCTGAATACCGCGTTATTACTTGCTTCCGGCGTAACGTTGACCTTGGCGCATCACGCCTTACGTGAAAATAAGCGTCAACAAGCAATTTGGGGCTTGGCGGCGACGGTACTGTTAGGCATTATTTTTATTATTTGTCAGGCGTATGAGTATATACATGCCTATCAGGCGCTGCATTTACGTTTAGATTCGGGGATCTATGGGTCAACCTTTTTTATGTTGACCGGCTTTCATGGTTTCCATGTGTTGATTGGTGCCTTGATATTGTCGATTGTTTTATTACGCTTATGGCGCGGGCATTTTTCTGCCGAACATCATTTTGCCTTTGAGGGTGCTGCTTGGTATTGGCATTTTGTAGATATTGTTTGGTTAGGCTTATATGTTGTCGTATATTGGCTGTGAAGTGACACAACAGCTCATGACGCCATCGCATAGGCCAGCATCACTTCAGCCAGGGAGGTTTTGCGTAAGTCCACTCTTATTGAATTTTTATCGGTAAGCCGGTGCTGTTAATCCAGCCATAGCGATAAGCAAATAAAATAAAAATAAATAAGATCAGCGATAAACCAACTCGTAGCATAAGGGCATACACTATGCGGTGTCGTTGCCCCTTATCTTTTATTAGATAAAACAGTGCTGAAGCTAAGCTAGCCAGGATTAAGATAAACGCACAAGCGATAATAATGCGCATAAATAGCTCGACAGTGATCGGTTAATAAGAAAGAGCGAAACACGCATTATGCCTGCACAAATTAAATGATTAGAAAATATTATTTGAATGAACCACCATCGTATGCGCTGCGTGAATACAAAATTATTACTGTATTTTGTTGCATTGTTATTAATCGCGATTGTTTGCTCTCTCGGGAATTGGCAGCTGCGGCGCGCAGAGCAGCAAGAAAGAAATCAATCATATATGTATCGGCAAGCAAATCTGCCGGTACGGGAATTGCAAACATTGCAGGGCGATAAATTATTTCGTCAAGTTTTTGTTCTAGGATATTGGCTGCCTGAAATGACGCTTTATTTAGATAATCGCCCAAACAAAAAGGGACAAGCCGGTATCGAGGTGATTACCCCCTTTTGTTTGCATATCAAGGAGGTTTATCGTCGCAAGGTACTGACACAAACACAAGATAAAGCCGTGCGATGCAACGGCCCGGTGCTACTGGTAAAACGGGGTTGGTTACCGCGTGACCCGTATCACTACAATAAAATCAGCACGTTTCACACACCCACAGAAAAAGTATTTTTTCGGGGCACGATATTGCCGCATCTGGGCCGAATTTATAGTTTCAACTCGGAACCCGACCCGAAGCAGCTGCGTTTACGTCAAAATCTTACAATCAGCGAGTTTGCTCAAGCATTTAATATGGCAACCTATCCTTTTGTGCTTAGGCAGGAGACGGCTGCATTCTACGCAACCCTAGATTGCTCACCAGCACTAATTAAACAGTCGACAGAAGCGAGCGGCAGCAGGCACGGATGCGCTGCGCCGCTGGTTGATTATTTAGTAAGGGATTGGCCGGGGCTGGAGCAAAAAATTAACCGTCATTATGGCTATGCGTTTCAATGGTTTGCATTAGCCACATTGATAATAGTGTTGACGCTTTATATGACATGGCGTTTCTATATGCAATATAAATCCAGAGTGAAAAACAAACACCTGTAAGCAATTCATGAAAACCTGCGAGATTAGAAAACAAAAAAATAGCGGTCGTATCAAAATAGTTGGGCTATTTTTATTGTTTGCCATACCGATTATGCTGTCCTGCACGCTGTATTACATCATGCCACCGCAAGGTGGGACGACTAATTATGGTGAGTTAATTGAGCCGCAACGCCCAATCCCACCGCGATTGTTGGTCACCGAATCATTGAGCGAGTCTGTGCCGGCTAACTTCGATCGTTTGTTTGTTAAGAAATGGCGTT
>JBIKXM010000123.1:0-4398 GCA_044355755.1 Burkholderiaceae bacterium
TATGACGCCGAGCAACTGCAGATAAGTTTTGCAGTTGGTCATTGCAAATAGATTGGTACAGTGCTTGAATTTTTTCACCGTAAATCGCGGTGCCATGCAACACCATCTTGAAACCATTATAGTTTGGTGGATTATGACTGCCAGTCACCATAATGGCGGAACGAGTCTGCCGAGGATGTAATCCGACATGTGTTGCAAAGTAAGCCATGGGCGTAGTAACGGCGCCCAGATCCAATACCTCAATGCCCGCTGCACATAATCCCTCAGATAGCGCTTGGCTTAGAGCCTGACTAGATAAGCGGCCATCACGACCGATGGCGCAAGTTTGCTCTTGTTCGCCCACCCATCGCCCAAAAGCATATCCAATTAAGCGTGCTATCTCAGGTGTCAGGCTTTCGCCAACAATGCCACGAATATCATAAGCCTTAAAAATCTGATGGGGGATCGTATGCATAAAATGGCAGCTTATTTGCTAGTGGTTATATATACTTTTGTGTGGGATTAGCTTGAGATACATACGCTATTTCTGTGGCACGCAAACTCGGTGCTAATTTGTCTAGCACGCCATTT
The DNA here is from genome assembly GCA_044355755.1 of Burkholderiaceae bacterium. Classification (GTDB taxonomy): domain Bacteria; phylum Pseudomonadota; class Gammaproteobacteria; order Burkholderiales; family Burkholderiaceae; genus JADYYQ01. Next base: position 571 of record JBIKXM010000123.1, read on the forward strand.
ACAAATTTATAACCATCCGTGCCGCCGTATGCCTTGGTAATTTCAACCGCCTCGTTAATAATTACACGGTACGGAATTTCCAGACAGGTAGAGAGCTCATAAGTGCCGATCAGTAGGACAGCGCGTTCAACGGGTGATAAATCAGTGATGAGTCGATCAATATGAGGTTTGATCAGCGCACTTAAAGTGTCGTGTTCACGAATAATTCCGTATAGAAGGGCGTTGAAATGTTTCAGGTCAGCTTTATTAAAACCATGTGCACTGGCACGTATATGGTTTTCTATCAGGATGACCTCTTGTGGATCAAGTAACCAAGCGTATAAACCTTGTAAGGCAAATTCGCGCGCGCGGCGGCGCGCACTCTTGATATTTTTTCTGTCACTTGTACTCATTCTTCCTCAGTTACAACAAAATCTTCATTCGCCATTTCTAATGAGGCTAACGCATTGAATAAATTAGCCATCTCAACCGCGACTTGCGCACACGATTGTCCTTTTTCTGATGCACGTGCCTGTGCTTGGTCTTCTGTGTCAGTGGTCAGTACACCATTTGCAATAGGAATATCATACTCATTGGCAAGTGTGGCTATTCTTGTCGATGTCTCATTAGCAACCACTTCAAAGTGGTAGGTTTCGCCTCGTACCACTGCGCCTAAGGCGATCAGTGCATCAAATTGGGCACTTTGCGCAAGTTTTTGTAAGGCTTGTGGAATTTCTAGGGCGCCAGGCACAGTGATCAGCAGGATATCCTCTTCTTCAACACCCAGTTTGATAAGTGTCTGAATACAGCTTGCGCGAAGTTGTTCACAGATGCTCAGATTAAAACGAGACTGTACGATCGCTACGGCGAGTCCATGTCCATCTGTATTGGCTGAGTACGCTTCATATGTCATCGTTTTTCCATATCATTAGTTAGGTAATTTATATCCAGTAATCTCAAGGCCATATCCGGCCATGGCAGGGATTTTATTCGGCATGCAGAGGAGGCGCATTTTACCAACGCCAATATCTCTTAAAATTTGTGCACCAATACCATAGGTGCGGAATTTTGACTGATTTTTCTGGGTTGCGGTTGCAAGATTTGGGTTAAGGCTAAATTGTTCCAATAATTCTTGGCTATTGCTGTGCACGCCGCAATTTAACAGGACGGCTACACCAGATGTACTGTTGGCTAGGGTAGTCAGTGCATCCGCTAAATACCAAGAATGTTGGTTTCCCTTACTATCCAATATGTCCAGTAAAGAAAACGGCTCATGTACCCGTACCAGAGTTTCTTGTAATGGTTCGGGTTTACCTTTGATCAGCGCCAGATGGGTATATTCATCTAGGTAGTCGCGATAGGCAATCGTCTGAAATGTGCCCCAAGGCGTTACTAAATCGCGTTGGGCCACCCGTGTAATCATGCTTTCAGTTTGGATACGGTATTGGATTAAATCCGCAATGGTACCGATCAGTAAACCATGTTGTTGTGCAAATTGGATTAACTGCGGTAGTCTGGCCATGCTGCCATCGTCGTTCATGATTTCGCAAATCACGGCGGCCGGTGCATGGCCTGCCAGCATAGCTAAGTCACAACCTGCTTCAGTGTGCCCGGAGCGTATGAGTACGCCCCCTTTTTGCGCCATGATAGGGAAAATATGGCCTGGTTTAACCAAATCGCTTGGTTTGGTATTGGCGGCAACAGCGACTTGAATAGTATGTGCTCGATCAGCAGCAGAAATACCTGTCGTCACGCCCTGGGCAGCTTCGATTGAGACGGTAAAGTTGGTGCCATAGGCAGACTTGTTCTGATTGGCCATCGGTGTTAGGCCGAGTTGCAGACAACGTTCTTGCGTCAGCGTTAAACAAATTAAGCCACGGCCATGCTTGGCCATAAAATTAATGCTGTCAGCGGTGACACAGTCAGCCGCAATTAACAAGTCGCCTTCGTTTTCTCGATCTTCTTCGTCTACGAGGATGACCATGCGTCCAGCGCGTATTTCATCGATAATTTGTTCAGTTTTAGCTAGGTTCATGACAATCGGTGTAGCAGAGGAAAAAAGCATTTTTCTTTGCTTTCTTCTAAGGTGAAGAACAGCTGAGTTGCGGATGATTTTTGGTTTTGCAGCAAATTTGATATGCCTTCGGCCAATCGCCCTGATGCTGGCAGGTTTGCTTAGTTGCGCAGGGCATTCTAAACGCCCGCTATTGTAACGTGTTCAGCATCTGCATGTGGGTATCTCGATAACATATTTTTGATGACTAGCCTTGTTGCAGAATCGAAGAAAAAATCTACCTGATTAAAAAGAGGTTTGCTGCTTTTAAGTGGTCGATGCGATTTATTGAACAATACGTGTAATCAGCTGTAGAAGTTCAGACATGATCGGACACCCGGATATTTTGTAGAGGTGTCTGTCAGATTAGATAAAGCTGTTTAGGTTGGTGATTTTACTATTCAAGACCTCCTTTCCTTGTAGAGCGTTGTGCAGGCTTGCAATGGCTGCTCAACTCAATTTCCTGTACTAATGCGCACGAACGTCAGGCCAAGCGAACGGCACAATGAAGGGCCATCTGAGTACCTGATTCGCTGTGCCATTTCACTTGTACAACCCTGCGCAGATCGTACTCTTTTTGTGGAAACGTCTTAGACGTTAGCAAGTCAGCAATCGACGTTGCCCGATTTTGACCACTGTTTTATTAGCTTGATCTGACGAGTTCGTGCCAATCAGCAATGTTTTTCTTTTGACCTGATCGAACACAAGGCAGTACGCATTCATTATTTTTGCATCTAACCAATCGTTTTCATGAATATTGATTTGGATACAGGCAGGGTTTCCTTGAATATAAATCGTGCCATAGTTATCCCAAAGCATTTGATCTATAGAGTAAGTTTGTCCCTGTCCAGCATGAATTATGAGTGTTTCGTATTCGGGGATGACAGGCAGGGTGACGATTGCATCGGCTTTGTGATGGTTGATAACTTGCACCATCACGGTTTTTTGTGCCGAAAGACAATGTATTTTCTCCAGCGTGTCAGACAACCCATTGACACTGATTGCTTGTTTTGTGCCATTTTGATGGCTGACGAACAGTTGATTCCCGAGAACACGGATACGGCTATTTTTAGGAAGGTCAATATGCTTGCTGATTATCCCTTGCTGAATATAAATATCACGCGTCGATTGGTCATTCAGCGCGGGATGGGCTGGATGCGTACCGAAATAAAGAGTGGCAGGCTTGCCATTTTGTTCTCTTTGGGCTGCGAGCAAGGTAAGAGCCGTTTCCGATGTGTCGTTTTGACAAATGGCCGCCGGTTGTTGTTCGGCAGGAGAGGCGAGTGTGGGTTTGATAATGTTGCCAGTTTGTATATCGATCCAAAAATGACAAGCGGATTGCTGGTTAGGGTCTACGCCAGTGTATTGCCCACGCACTTCAACAAATTCAGCGCAGGAATTTTCTGCTTGACTAAAAGTGTTGAGTGTATTTAGTTGGTTCCTAATTTCTGGGGTAATCTGTTCTAAATCATGTAATTGTTGAATCAGATCATCGCTATTCACCTGGCTGAGAACAAACTGATTGTTATTTAGATAATAAATATGGCTGTCTTTTCCTCCAGTTTTCCACTCTGAAAAAATGAGCGTTCCCTCTCTATAAGTTCGAGTGAGTAGCTGATCAGCGTAGATTACCGGGGAATGTTGCCGCAGAACACGGCCATCGCTTGCATTGATGCGGGCAATTAAGAACCCGTCTTGAAAAAAGTTGTATGAGAGAATCAAGCGGTTGAAAAGAGAAGTGAGAGAAGGACAAGATGTACCCGAGCAGTTTAAAAGACAAAGAATGGGAGCGGATA
>JBIKXM010000125.1:0-4381 GCA_044355755.1 Burkholderiaceae bacterium
TTAAGTCAGGCTGAGGCAGAAGCCATGTTGCCGCAAGCGCGACAACTATATACACAAGTCTTGGCTTCACCGTATCCGATAACCATAGACACCTTCCATGGGTGGTTTATGCGTTTATTGCGTGGTGCGCCATTGTCGAGTGGGCTGCCACCTGGGCTGACCCTATATGACAAAGTGAACCACTTGCGTAATCAAGTTTGGCAACAATTTTGGAAAAATCTAGGTAAACCCAAGGCGCAACACCACCGTCAGGCTTACGAACAACTATTGGATGAATTAGGGGAATTTCAAACACAGGCTGTGCTTGAAGCATTGTTCTCTCAACGTGCTAATTGGTGGGCTTTATGTACACAAGCCGATGCCATGCAATTACTAGAGCAAACCCTGGGTACCGGCCAAGCTGAGAGTTGGAGTGAGCTGGCGGCGAAAAAAATGACGCGCATATTTGAGCAACTTGTACAGATTGCTCAAGCGTTGGGACAGGGCAGTGCAGCAGAAGCGAAACGTGCGCAAACATGGATTCAGTGCTACGAATCCTGCTGCTGTGACAACCTTGCTGAGGGGACTCATCTATCCCTAACGGCAAGCGCCGTAGCGACAGCGTTTAATCAGCTGTGGACGCTTTTTTTTACCGATAAAGGAACCGCACGGGTCTTGAAACCGACCAAAGTTTTGAGCGCCGCATTGGGGGGCGACAGAATTACCAGTGTACTGGAGCAATATGAGCAGATTTGCACACAATTACTAGAAACCGCCGTATTTCTAGAAGAAGAGAAAGCGTTGCGCGTTAATAGAGCTTTATTTACCTTGGGAGAGGCATTAATCCAATGCTATCAAGACAGCAAAACCGATCAGCGCCTGATAGATTTTGTAGATTTGGAGTGGCAAGCCGCGCGCTTGTTACAGGATGTAGATACAGCGACATATCTACAAATGCGCTTGGATGCACGTTATCGCCATATATTGCTGGACGAGTTTCAAGATACCAACCCCTTACAATGGCATATCTTACTTGGATGGTTAGACAGCTATAGTCAAACTGATGAGGCTCCACGAATATTTCTCGTAGGCGATCCGAAGCAATCGATATATCGATTTCGAGGTGCCGATGCCAGACTATTTAATCGCGCACGCATATATCTACATACCCATTTTCAAGCCCTAGTGTTGCGTACTGCTTGTACTCGGCGCAACGCCCAGGCTGTTTTAGATTGGACCAATGCAGTATTTTCGCTGGCCGCAACCAGCGGGGCCATGCCCGACTATGTCAGGCAAGATAGCGCGGTCGATACTCAGATTAATAGCGCCGCTTTTGTATTGCCATTGATCCCGCGTACAGTCGGTACTACAGAACAACCTACCATAACATCGGAGGTCGAATTTCAATGGCGCGATAGCTTGGCACCGGTGCTTGATCATGCCGCAGAAAGCCTCTATTTAGAAGAGGGGCAACAAGCTGCAAAATGGATTCAGTACTGCTTAACAAGCATGCCCAGGGATACCGCAAGGGGTGCCGAGCCGCTGACACGTTGGTCAGATTTTCTATTACTAGCGCGACGTAAAGAACATTTTATTGAGTATGAGCGTGCATTACGTATGGCGGGGATCCCCTGTGTCAGCTTGCGTCAAGGGGGGTTACTTGAGACCTTAGAAATTCTAGATTTGAGTGCGTTATTACAATTTTTGATGACGCCAGCAGATAACCTATCGCTGGCACATGTCTTAAAAAGTCCAATCTTCAATATAAGCGATGCGGATCTACTGTTGCTGCGAAATTACATCTTGCAGTCTCGTAGCGAGTCAGTAGCGCAAACAATTCATGCACATTTTAACGATTGGTGGGCGGGTTTAGGCAACTACAGACAACAACAAAATTGCCCAGCCAATTTGGTCGAGGCATATCAGCAATTAAGCTGCTGGTTAAGCGCAGCGGCACATCTCGCAGTACATGATCTATTAGATCTCATCTATGCTAGTGGTGAGCTAAAAAAACGCTACATCCAAGCTGCACCAGTCGAATTACAGCAACAGATCAGTGCTAACCTTGATCGCTTTCTCTATCTGGCGCTGGAAATGGAAGGCGGACGTTATCCCAGTTTGCCAAAATTTATCGATTATTTACAAGAGATGCGTAAAGGGGTCTTAGCAGAAAGTCCTGATGAGGGCCAAATTACGCCATTCAGTGAAGACCCAGATGCCGCTAGTCTGCATCCAGAAATCAATGCAGTACGCATCATGACAATTCATGCTGCGAAAGGATTAGAAGCACCGTATGTGCTATTGCTCGATGCCAATACTCCAACGCGGCAACCATCGGGGCCGGATATATTGCTGCATTGGCCACCTGATCAGCCGACACCGCAGCATTTATCAGCTTGGGGTAAAGGCTGGCGTGGACGACGGCGCGAAAATTTCTTTAACGAAGAACAAAAAATACTCGATCGAGAAGATTGGAATCTACTCTATGTTGCGATGACGCGCGCGCAACAGGTATTAGCGATTAGTGGTGTGGCCCATATACGTGGCGATGCACAGGGATTAGTAGCGAACTCCTGGTATGCGAGATTGGCCCAGGTAGATATAGCGCAGACTTGGTCGGCAGAGTCGGTAAGTGCGCCAGTCCAGGATGCAACCGTGGTACACCGTCCCTTCGTCGAGCGAGCGCTCAAAGTAAACTACCAAGACTTTCAGCCCGAATGCGACACACGCATCACACAAGCACGATCTATGCCACTCCTCCAGCAAGAGGACGTGAATTCAATCGCAGCCGCATCACAAAACCTTGCCATAACACATGGCAAACATGTGCATGACTTACTAGAGCGTCTTACACGTCAAGGGTTAATGCCGATTCCAAGCGATCAGGCATTGGCTGTTTGGTTCAATATATCGATCGCAGAGAGTCGCGCTGTCGCGCAAACAGTTAGACAAATCATAGAAGCACCTGCGTGCCAGCGATTTTTCTTACCTGAAAACTACCTACGAGCTTGGAATGAAGTCGAGTTGTTTTCAGCTGAGGGTCATTTATTGAGAATAGATCGCTTAGTTGAATTTGCAGATGAATGGATGATCTTAGATTTCAAAACCGGGATGAAATTAACCGACCATCTCGTTGTTAGCCAAGCGCATCAGATGCAATTACAAGCGTATGCCGTGGCACTGGCCCAGATTGCGCACAATAAACCGATACGTGCAGGGCTGATTACGGCAGCAGGGCAGTTGCTCGATGTCGCAATCCCCGATTAGAGGGTCGTGGTATAACCGACTGCGCAGAGTGCTGAGTCTTGGCGCAGCGTGTGACAGAATGGCAACAGTCTTGTCATGAGGCTAAAGCCTGCTGCACGGTTCGCTGAAAATGTGACCAGTCAGGTTCGCCAAGATAGTGTTGAATAATTTTGCCTTGCTTATTGATGACAAAAGTAGCGGGTGTAATCTGTACTTTGCCAAAAGCCTCAGCCGCATGACCGCTAGAGTCCATAGCCACTTTAAAAGGGAGTTGGCGTGTCTGTGCAAAATTCATCACATACATGGGGGGATCGTATGACATGGCGACAGCGATCATTTCCATGCCTTGCGGCTGAAAGTGCTTATAAAATGCACTCAACTTTGGCATTTCCTTAACGCAGCTGGCGCAGCTCGTAGCCCAAAAATGAACGACGACAACTTTGCCATGCAGTTCAGCCGTCTCGATTTTTTCGCCAGAGAGTAGAATAAAAAAAGTTTTCGGTAGCGTACGATAAATATCGAGGCGATACCAAGTAACGGCAGCAACAATCAACAGAACCAATATGCCCGCTACATAAAAATTTAGGCGCAAGGGCTTACGTAAAAAAGTCATGATGGGTAGTTAAACAAGGGTAAATAGGATACGGGCTCTCGTACAATCATAGCGGCAGCGTTAGCTTCTAAAAAAGAGTCGATACTGTGGCCACCATTGTACGTCAGCCCGATTGCTTTTAAGAGCAAGCCGTAAAACCCATTTTATCAAGTGCTGTAAGCCGAGGTAGGCTATGACTTGCCAGCCGCGTCTTGTGGCACAGCCCGAGTACCGAGTAACACCGTATTGGGGGGCGTAGTAGCTAGAATGGTCTCTGAATATGTGAGTAAGAATTGATGACGGAATTATTAGACGATATACATTTGACACGCTATGCACGGCATATTTTGTTGGATGATTTTGGTATCGAGGGCCAGTGTGCCTTACTTGCCGCACAGGTATTAGTGATCGGTGTAGGTGGTTTAGGCTGTGCAGTTTTACCCTATTTAGCGACAGCTGGGATACAACAATTGACGCTGGTAGACGGCGATATCATTGAGCCTGGCAACCTACAGCGGCAGATCTTATTTCAAGATAACGATCTCGGTCAGGCCAAAGCACTGG
>JBIKXM010000126.1:0-4367 GCA_044355755.1 Burkholderiaceae bacterium
TTACGCGAATTATTACGCCGCCAAAAAATGGACGAGACTAAACGCAAAAAAATTGAAGAACTATTGCGTATGGTCGAAGCAGAAGCGAGCCCTCGTGCATTAAAAGCCGGCATTAATAGTGCTTTAAAGGCCAGACTATTCGGTCACATGCTCTCGTTGAGTCCGATACTACTTCGAGCCACTTATCGCCGTTTTTTAGAAAATGACAGTAGTGAAGTCGTGACCTACGAGGAATGGGTGACAACTTACGGTTATCAGCGCCGCGCGGCTATTCTGGATTTTATTGAAGGCGCTTTATTAACTGACATCGATGCCAACGATCCTAGTTGTTCACATCTTGAATTTGGCCATCTCCTTGGTAAACTGAACCAAATTAAACTACTTCGTTCCGCCGATCAGGTATTTGTCCAACATTTACTGAACAATAATTTAGGCAAACAGCATAATGCGAATGAAGCTGAATGGCTCATTTTTCTGCTGATGTTATTACAATTCCCGCATGAATTAGATTCTTTATTGCTGGATGTACTCGGCGAAGCTATTTATCTGTCACCACATAAGCAACGCGCAGCATTATTACAAATCATTCGACAAGCATGCAAATCATTACCGCCACGCTTATTTGCTGATGACGCAATCGTGCATGAATTGCTAGAGCAATTCAGCCATTTTATTTCAATTGCGCATCGCTATGAACTGATTGAGAAGCGGCGAGGACAATAAGATGAGTTTCCTGGAAAAGATTTTATTAGAAGCCAAATCAAAACCAGAACTGATCATCCTGGCGTTAATGGTTGTCATTATTGCCATGTTGATTATCCCCTTGCCTACTTACTTAATGGATTTATTAATAGGCATGAATATTGTCTTGTCTTTACTGATTTTTATGGGCTCGTTTTATATCGAGCGCATATTACAGTTTTCGACTTTTCCATCAATCCTGCTTATCACCACTTTGTTTCGCCTTGCAATTACGATTAGTACCAGTCGCCTGATTTTGTTACAGGCGGATGCCGGCGACATTATTTCCACTTTTGGTCAATTCGTCATTGGAGATAGCCTTGCGGTTGGCTTCGTGGTCTTTTCTATTGTGACTATCGTCAATTTTATTGTCATTACTAAAGGTTCCGAGCGCGTTGCTGAAGTCGCCGCACGCTTTTCATTAGATGGCATGCCCGGCAAGCAAATGAGTATTGACTCTGACTTAAAGGCTGGCATTATCGATGCAGATGGCGCACGCGAGCGACGCAGTGTGCTGGAACGCGAAAGTCAACTATATGGCTCATTTGACGGCGCTATGAAGTTTATTAAAGGTGATGCAATTGCCGGCATTATTATTATCTTTGTCAACTTCATCGGCGGCATTTCTGTTGGCATGAGTCAACACGATATGAATTTTTCAACTGCACTATCAACTTACACTATTCTGACGATAGGCGACGGTTTGGTAGGTCAGATTCCCGCTTTACTGATCTCTATTAGCGCTGGCTTTATTGTCACGCGGGTAAGTGGTGAAGGTATCAGTTTAGGTAAGAACATTATGGGGCAACTGTTTGCCAATCCATTTGTTTTAGCCGTGACTGCTGGTTTAGCCTTAGCGATTGGCTTATTACCAGGATTCCCTCTATTTGTCTTTGTTATCCTAGCTGGTTTATTTGCTGTGTTGTATTTTTTCAAAAACCGCGCCAGCAAACAGTTAGAGGGTGAAGCAGGCGGGGGAGGCACAAAAGCAGGCTCCTCTGGACAAGATGACAAATCTGGCTTGATTGGAGATATTGGTAGGGTAGCGGCAGAAACAGTGCCTTTGATTTTATTAATTCCTAAGAGTAGGGAAAAACAAATAGAAGAAATTAATTTAGGCAAAATTTATCGTAATCAATTCTTCATTGATTACGGCGTACTCTTACCTAATATGATTCTACGTGCCTCAGATAGTTTGCCTGATAATCAAGTCGTGGTACTGATCAATGAGATACGCGCTGACGCATTTACGATTTATTTTGATGCTCTCAGAGTCATCAACTATCAAGAAGAAATTCTCGAATTAGGTATTACTCCTTTTTTCTCAGACAGCGCAGGCACCCAAGTGGCCTGGATTAATATCGATGATGAAGAAGCTTTGGCGAGCTTAGGGTATCAACTTCGCTCAGCCAGCGATGAACTGTATCAATGCCTAGCTGCATTACTGGCACGCAACATCAATGAATACTTTGGTGTCCAAGAAACCAAAAACATGCTCGACCAAATCGAGTCGAAATATCCTGATTTACTCAAAGAAGTCTATCGACACGCAACCGTACAACGAATTGCTGAAGTATTACAACGCCTACTCTCAGAACGCATTTCGATACGCAATATGAAGTTGATTATGGAAGCGATTGCGCATTGGGCACCACGCGAAAAAGATGTCATTACATTAGTCGAACACATTCGAGCAGCATTAGGGCGCTACATTTGCCACAAATTTTCAACCAATAACCAATTACGTGCAATTGTCATTTCAGCTGAGGTCGAAGACGTCATACGTAAAGGTATTCGTCAAACCTCTAGCGGTGCTTTTTTAAACTTAGAGCCGCACGAATCAGAGGAATTATTAGATATGTTTTCCTTAGTTCTTAAGGAAACTCCGGTTGCGCAAAAGGACATGGTTATGCTTACATCTGTAGATATTCGGCGCTTCATGAAAAAATTTATCGAAAGCAGGTTTAAGGAATTAGACGTGTTATCGTTTGGCGAACTTACTGAAAATGTCTCAGTAAATGTTATTCGAACTATTTAAAGGAACTATATGAATACAGATATTGCTTCATTACTTAAAGCGGCATTACAGGAGATAGGGTGTGACCCTTCTTTGATTGGCGATATAGACAGCCATTCAACCATTGCCTTAGACTTCCATGACCGCCCCAGTATTTATGTCAGCCGACAAGATGATGATGTCTGGCTATGGGGTAGGCTGGGAGAATATCATGAAAGCAGTTTCGATCAGCAAGCCCCCGCCCTACTTAAAGGATTGATGCAAGGCTATCCTTTTATTCATGGGGAACATCCCTCACTGGTGATCAATGATGGCTATGTAGAGCTCAAGGCGCTGCTTCACCTAAATCATTTAGAAGATGCACGAAAATTTGCTGAGGCATTAAGTGGCTTCTTTGAATGCATCCATGAGTTCAGCGAGTTACTGAAAAAATAAATGTAGAGAAATACATGAATCCATTACGCATGCTCCGTTACTACGCTCATCCGCAAAAACTATCTGGCCCAATTGTGGAGGCAGAATTGCAGAATGTTGCGATTGGCGAGGTGTGCGAAATTCGCAAAAGTATAGAAGATACTGAGATCGTTGCACGCGCCCAGGTAATTGGCTTTAACCGTGACACTGTTGTGTTAAGCCTGATGGGAAAATCCAAAGGGCTCACACGTGAGGCAGTCTTAATGCCTACTGGCTCGAGTTTAACAGTATGGGTAAGCGATGAAATGCTGGGCTGTGTTGTAGATCCATCTGGACAAATTGTCGAACGCTTAAATCCTTCAAGCGAAACTACCGGCGCAATGTTAGCCGTTGATGCACAACCGCCAAGTTATATTGAACGTGAAAGTATCCGTGAACCATTAGAAACCGGCGTCCGCGCGATTGATGGGTTACTCACCTGTGGCATTGGTCAACGCATTGGCATTTTTGCCTCAGCAGGCTGCGGTAAAACGATGTTAATGCATATGTTGATCGAACATGGCCACGCTGATGTGTTCGTGATCGGACTAATTGGAGAGCGTGGGCGAGAGGTAACCGAATTTACCGATTACTTACGTCGTTCAGCAAAAAGAAAGCATTGCGTATTGGTCTACGCAACCTCTGATTTTTCGTCAGTTGACAGAACTAATGCTGCATTATTAGCCACCACCATTGCCGAATTTTTTCGCGCCCAAGGCAAACGCGTCGTATTATTCTTAGATTCCATAACACGCTATGCTCGTGCCTTACGTGACGTAGCACTATCAGCCGGTGAGCCACCCGCAAGACGAGGCTACCCCGCTTCGGTATTTGATTCTTTACCCCATTTATTAGAGCGTCCAGGTTTAACATCTCAAGGCAGTATTACTGCCTTTTACACCATACTGCTTGAAGGTGATGATGAGCCCGATCCCATTGCTGATGAAATTCGCTCGATTCTAGATGGTCATATTTATTTAAATCGAAAACTAGCTGCACAAGGACATTTCCCTGCCATCGACATATTACGCAGTGCAAGTCGTGTTCTATCTCAGGTCACAAATACCGACCATCAAACGCTCGCCAATGAAATTAGAGGTCTGATGGCACGCTTGGAAGAGCTACAAATGTTACTAGACATGGGTGAATATAAACC
>JBIKXM010000127.1:0-4326 GCA_044355755.1 Burkholderiaceae bacterium
AGCCCCTTCCCGCTAGGCAACAGAGGGAAAGGATATGCGTAAATTCAACTGATTAAATAAACCAATAACTAAGTAACATCAGCAATGGCCCCAAAACTCCTACTGACCAAACCATATACCCAAAAAAACCAGGCATTTTTACACCGCGATGGCTTGCAATCGCACGCACCATCAAATTCGGCGCATTACCTACATAGGTTAATGCCCCCATAAATACAGCTGCAGTCGAAATCGCAATTAAAATTGGAGCTTGCTGTGTCATCAGACTGACTGCATCACCGCCCGCTAAGTTAAAAAACACGAGATAAGTGGGTGCATTATCTAAAAATGCCGAAAGCACACCAGTTAACCAGAAAAAAAGTTTTGTTGATGCCTCACCATTTGAGTCATAGAGTAGTCCGAGTAATGGCGCAAATGGCCCTTGATGGCCCGCCTTAAGCATCGCAATCACAGGAATAATGGTCACAAAAATACCCGCAAATAATTTGGCTACTTCAAGCATTGGCTCCCAGGAAAATTCATTCCCGGCACGTGCATTTTGGGGCGTAATTTTTAAAGAGAGCAGTGTCAGCAAAATAAGACCAACATCTCTGACGACATTTTGCAGCGCTACCACCGTCCCCTGAATGGTCCAATAAACATTAGGCTTCCAAAAACCACTCAGCAGCACCAAAAAGATCATACCGCCCAAGATCATAAAATTCCATTTCCCTTCAATCCAAATAGTCGAATCAGGACTAGGATCGAGATAGGCTGGTTTCTCTTCTTCACGCTGATGAAAGTAATACAAATCTAATAGATAAAAGATAATCAGCAGACTGATAGCTAAAAACAAGGTATGTAACCACAAGTGCGTCAGCGGCCAAAAAAAATCAACACCGTTTAAAAAACCTAAAAATAAGGGTGGATCGCCCAAAGGGGTAGACGCTCCGCCGACGTTGGCCACCAGAAAAATAAAAAACACTAGGATATGCGTGGTATGCCTACGATTATCGTTAGCCCGAATCAACGGACGTATCAAAAGCATTGCCGCACCTGTTGTCCCCATAATACCGGCGAGCACAGTCCCTAGCGTGAGAATTCCTAAATTAAGAGCCGGGCGACCATGTAAATTACCATGGACACAAACTCCACCTGCAGTAGTGAAGAGAGCTGTCAGCAAAATAATAAAAGGCAGATACTCAGCAAACACGACATGTACTATCTCTGAGATAGCTGCATGTAGCCCATAGGCAAATATGAAGGGCATTAAAAACGCGAGCCCCCAGAATATCGCTACTTTGCCATAATGGCGATGCCAAAAATGTTCAACTAGTAGCGGACCTAGCGCAATACTCAGCAGCATCGCTGCAAACGGGAATCCCCAAATTACACTCAGTTGAGCGCCATCAAATGTACCGGCATAAGCAGGTGCAGCTGAAAAAAAAGCTAACAAAGCGCATAGGGTACGTAACAATTGAAATTGGAATATCATGCGAATTAATTTTTAGAAACAGCCAAAGAGGAATGACAAGTTTTTAGCAAAAAATAAGCCCACTATTCTTTTGGCAGCAAGAGTACCAGATAAAAATAGTGGGCTACAGACACTGATTTAAAATCAGTGTCTGCCCGGTAAGACATCATTCACGTGAACCACCAAAAATGCTTAACAAGCTTAAAAGATTAGCGAAGATGTTATAAATATCGAGGTAAATTGCTAAGGTTGCGCTGACATAATTGGTTTCACCACCATTAACCACACGCTGAACGTCATATAGCAAAAATGCCGAGAAAATACCGATAGCTAAGACTGAAATAGTTAATGCCAAAGCTGTCAATTGCAACCAAATATTGGCAACAGCGGCGACGATAATAAATAGTACCCCTACCGTCATCCATTTACCCAAGTTAGAAAAGTCCCGTTTAGAAACGGTTGCAATCGATGCCATCCCGAAAAAGATTAATGCCGTGCCACCAAAAGCCGTCATAATCAAACTCGCACCATTTGCAAAGCCCAAAACATGGCCTACCAAACGTGACAACATCAAGCCCATAAAAAAGGTAAAGCCAAGCAAGAGCAGGACACCGGTGCTGCTGTTTTTATATTTCTCAATGCCATAGAAAAAGGCAAACGCTATCCCGAGAAATACAATGAAGCCAATAAATGGATTATTGGCCAATAAGCTAAATCCGGTTGCCACACCCAGCCAAGCTCCTAGTATGGTTGGAATTAACGACAGTGCTAAGAGCCAATACGTATTACGCAATACGCGGTTACGCAGTATACTTTGCTCAATTCCCGTCTTACTTGCTATCGTATTGCCAAACCCATAATCCTTAAAATCACTCATTTCTCAATCCCTCTCAGAAGAATTACCATAAACAGGCATTTTGCACTAATTTTCTCTACTATAACTAATTAAGTCATCTTAAAGACTCAGGATTTACGCTGAATTATTCCCAAAAAGCATGCCAACGAAAGATACAATCGTATGCATTGAAACAACAAAAAGATATGAACTTATCAGGCGATTGTACGCAAGTTCCAAGATTGCTACTTTACCGCCAAAAATTCAAGTACATGTTAGAATCTTTGACTCTATTTTTCTACTAATTTTCCTAATATTTGGAGTTTCTGTAATGCAGCAAGAACGCACGCTATCCATCATCAAACCTGACGCCGTTGCAAAAAACGTGATTGGTGCAATTTATAGCCGTTTTGAAAATGCGGGATTAAAAATTATTGCTGCCAAAATGGCCTATTTGTCACGCTCAGAAGCCGAGCAATTTTACGCCGTACACCGCGAACGCCCTTTCTTCAATGACTTAGTAAACTTCATGATTTCAGGACCTGTCATGATTCAAGTCTTACAAGGCGATAACGCAATTATCAAAAACCGTGATCTAATGGGCGCCACTGACCCTAAAAAAGCTGAAAAAGGCACAATACGTGCAGACTTCGCCGACAGCATTGACGCAAATGCCGTGCATGGGTCTGATAGTGCTGAGACAGCGAAAGCTGAAATAGCCTTTTTCTTTCCAGAAATGAATATATATTCGCGCTAATCAACCGCGCTCACAAATATGAATTCCAATCGCATCAATTTACTCAATCTCGACCTGCAAAAATTAACTGCCTACTGCGTGCAGCGAGGTGAAAAACCTTTTCGAGCAAAACAATTGTTGCGTTGGATTCATCATAGCGGGATGGATAGTTTTGACGCCATGACGGATATCGCAAAGTCTTTGCGACAAAAATTTCAAGCTGAAGCCGAGATTAGTTCACCCGCCGTGTTATCTGACCACACCTCGGCTGATGGGACACGTAAGTGGTTGTTAGACGTCGGCGCTGGTAACGCTATCGAAACCGTATTTATCCCAGAAATACATCGTGCCACTCTGTGCATTTCATCCCAAGCTGGATGCGCCGTTAACTGTCATTTTTGCTCGACGGGTAAACAAGGGTTTTCGCGTAATCTTGATACGGCTGAAATTATTAGCCAGCTACGTATGGCCGAACACGCTATGCGTGCACAATACGGTACCCCGAATGCTCGCGTCATCAGCAACGTCGTTATGATGGGCATGGGAGAGCCTTTACTCAATTTTGAAAACGTCGTCAATGCAATCCGCATTATGCTCGATGATCATGCTTATGGACTATCCCGGCGCCGTGTCACCCTGTCAACTTCAGGCGTTGTGCCTATGATAGATCGCTTGGCACATGAGCTACCGATCGCTTTAGCGGTTTCTCTGCACGCTCCAGATGATGCACTACGTGACCATCTAGTGCCACTCAACAAAAAATACCCATTAAAAGAATTACTCGCTGCCTGTACACGTTATTTAGCACATGCTCCACGCGATTTCATCACATTTGAATATTGCATGCTCGATCAGATTAACGATAGTCCTGCACATGCTATTGCACTGGTGCAGCTTGTGAAGCACATCCCATGTAAGGTTAACTTAATTCCGTTTAATCCATTTCCAAACTCACAACTTCAACGTTCACCCCAGGAACGTGTACTCGCATTCGCGCGTATCATCCAAGATGCAGGCATCGTCACCACTATTCGTAAAACACGTGGCGATGATATTGATGCTGCCTGTGGGCAACTGGCTGGTACAGTCAAAGATCGTACCAGTCTTGCACAACGCCGCCAATCTGTTTCACCAAAATCTAGTCGTACCATTTTGATTCACCCTCAGTTCAACTAACTAAGCTGTACATTTGGATAACCCTACTTTTATATCAAAGTAATGATGACTAAATCTCAAAAACAAACAGAACAAATTGCACCACAGCAAACTATTACTCCTGAAGAGGCAGTCAAGTCTATTGGT
>JBIKXM010000128.1:0-4316 GCA_044355755.1 Burkholderiaceae bacterium
CTGAGCCAAAAATTTTTAATCCTTTGGTGCTTGAATTGCATAAATTTGATGGCGAGGGGGCAGATGTTGTGCTGTTAGCGGATAAAGCTATCTAAATCAAGCAGTTGGATATGCCCAAACCAGCACAACAAGCTACGACAGTCTACGGGTGCTGTGTCTAATTAGAAATTGCTTGACCCCTCTTTCTATGATTGTTACCGTGCTTTGCCCATGATACCGATTATGAGCGGGGATTCGTGCGAGCTAATTTAGAGTTTGTTAATAAAGCCATTTAAGTTTGCAAACTAGCCCAGAATTTTTCTAGTCTTTTGACGGAAACGGGCATTGGCGTGCGTAACTCTTGCGCAAATAATGCAATGCGTAACTCTTCTAACAACCAGCGCAATTCCTCTAAACGTGGATCTACTGTTATTTGCTGCTGTTGCTGATATGAGCGCTGCCAGTTGCGATACAGTGGCATGAATTCGCTCATACGTGCTGTGTCTCGTGCTGGATCCGTACGCAACTTCTCGATTCTGAGCATGATACCTTTTAGGTAGCGGGGCAGATGGGTTAACTGCTGTTTCGGCGTCGCCACAATAAAGTTTTTGTTTAATAGATTCTGTAGTTGTGTTTGTATATCCGCGTAAGCTAGTGGTGCAGACTTACTTAGCTGAGGTAGCTTTTTCTGGAGGTTGCTAAATTCAAGTAGTATGGTCAACACTAAGCGAGCTATTTCTTGTGCGACTAAATTGAGTCGTGCCCGCCCTTCTTCAATGCGTTTTTTAAAGCTCTCTGAATCCTGCGGTAGCGGTGCAGTGAGGCATGTTGAGTTTAATGCGGCTTGAATTATCTGGTTGCGTAAGCCTTCTTGAGTTCCCAATGGCAAGTAATACATGGCCATTTTTTGTAACTCTGGGATATTTTTTTCTAAGAATTTAATTTGTTCTTTAAGTTGCAATCTAAATAAACGCTGCATACCTTGATAATGTATGGTTTGAGCGTGATGCGGGTCATCAAACACATCAATTTCGCAATGCGTTGTTTTGTCTACTAGGGCGGGGTAGCCGAATAAGGTCTTATGATCTCGTTGTAGTTCTAACAGTTCAGGTAAGGTATCGAAACACCAATCGGTTATTTTTTGCTGATTCCAATCCCATTTTATGACTACAGCGTTGTCGGCTAGACAGTCTGACTCCTGAGTGGAGATTTTTTTCTGTGTAGTCGTTGTGCATTCATCTGCGTGTAATTTTTTTGCAATGAATTGAGACTCACGGACAGTCTGTGCTTGAGTGGTAGGGTCAGCCAGGGTTGTCTCGACGAGTTTTGGTGAGGCGGTTGCATGGCTCAGAAAAGCCTCACGGAATTGTTGTCGTGCTTGTTGTCCAAGCTTGGTACGTAGGTTATGTAAATTTCGGCCACTGTCGAGTTGCGCACCATATTCATCGACAATTTTGAAGTTCATAAAAAGATAATTGGCGAGAGTTTCTGTCTTAAAGTCATTAGGTGTCACGCGCAGATTTAATTGATCTCGTAGATCATCAATCAATGCCGTGATCAGCTCACCTTCGGCAAAACTAACCCGTTGACAAAAGCCTGTAGCGTAATCCCCTAAAGGTACGCAATGACGCCGCCATTTTTGCGGTAGTGATTTCAATAGCTGCTGAATTTTTTCCTTTAACATGCCGGGCACTAGCCATTCACAGCGCGACCCATCTACTTGATTTAGTGCATAAATGGGTACGGTCAGGGTGATGCCATCCACAGTACTGCCAGGCTCAAAGTGATATTCAAGCACCATATCTATACCGGAAAAAGTCATTATTTTTGGATAGAGCGCGCTGGTAATATGCGTCGCTTCGTGGCGCATTAAGGCTTCACGTTTTAAGAACAGTTTTGCTCGTGTTGCATCATCAGCTTGCTTGTGCCAAGCGAGTAAAGTAATAGAACTGGTTATGTGCTGTGCCAATTGTTGGTCATAAAAATCATAAATCAAATCATCATTGACTAAGACATCTTGACGACGTGCGGTATGTTCGAGCGCTTCAATTTCCCGAATCAACTTTTGATTATGTTGTATGAACGGCAATTGTTTAGTAATTTGTTGATCTAGTTCTTCTTCTACCAAAGCACGACGAATAAACAAGGCACGTGCTTGTGCCGGATCAATCCGTGCGAAATCAACCCGTCTATTTTGATAAATCGTTAAGCCATACAGTATGCCTCTTTCAAAGGCTAACACTTGTCCCGCCTTTTTCTCCCAATGCGGGTCAGTTATGTTTTTACGGATTAGATGAGGTGCGACTTTTTCTATCCATTCAGGTTGGATGCGTGCAACTGTACGTGCGAATAATTGTGTCGTTTCGACCAGTTCGGCTGCCATCACCCAACGTCCGGCTTTCTTACCCAGGGTTGAGCCGGGCCATAAAAAGAATTTGATAGCGCGTGCACCTAGGTAGTGGGGTACGCCTTCTGCCTTGTAGCCTATATTGCCGAGTAGGCCGGTCAATAAGGCTAAGTGAACTTGTTCATAAGTTGCAGCAGAAGCATTCATTCGCCATTGATGCTCATGCACCACAGTCGACAATTGATCATGAATGTCACGCCACTCGCGTAAGCGTGGATAGGAAAGAAAATGTTGGCGACAGTGTGCCTGCAATTGACGTTGTGATTTTTTATTGTGTAGTGCCTGGGAAAACCAATCCCATATTTTGATAAAGGTGAGAAACTCAGATTGACTGTCTGTAAATTGTTTATGGGCTTGGTCTGCTTCAGCTTGTAGCTCTAATGGACGTTCACGTGGGTCTTGTAGCGATAGTGCACTAGCGATCACGATGACTTCACGTAAGCAATGGTATTCATGTGCGGCGATCAAAAGTCGCCCTACACGTGGGTCTAACGGGAGCCTACTGAGTTGTTGCCCGATTTTTGTTAATTGCTGCGAGGAATCAATTGCACCCAATTCTTGTAATAATTGATAACCATCATGCAGTGCTTTGTTTGGTGGGCTTTCTAAAAAAGGAAAGGATTCAACTTGGCCTAAGCCTAATGCATGCATACGTAGAATTACGGCAGCAAGTGATGAGCGAAAAATTTCAGGGTCAGGGAAGCGGGGGCGGGCAAGAAAATCAGCTTCATCATACAAACGTATACAAATACCATCGGCGAGCCGGCCACAGCGTCCGGCACGCTGATTAGCGGAGGATTGTGCGATATTTTCGATCTGTAATTGCTCTACTTTATTGCGATATGAGTAGCGTTTTACTCGGGCCAAGCCGGAATCAATCACATAACGGATGCCAGGGACAGTCAATGAGGTCTCAGCGACATTCGTTGCTAATACGATACGTCGGCCAAGTTGCGGACGAAAAATTTTTTCTTGTTCCTGTACAGATAGGCGTGCGAACAATGGCAATATTTCTGTATGTGCGGGCTGATGTGCACGTAATGCCTGGGCCGCCTCACGAATTTCTCGTTCACCCGGTAAAAAAATCAGGATATCGCCTAGTTGGTCGCGAGTTACTCTGCATAATTCGTCAACAGCATCAATAATCGCATCGTATAGGTCACGCTCTTGTTTCTTTTCTTGAGTCGGGGCTTTTTTTTCTTCTGCAATCGGGCGATAACGGATTTCAACTGGATAGAGTCGGCCACTTACTTCCAGGACCGGAGCCGGCTTGCCAAGATTGGCAAGGTGTTCAGCAAAACGCTGGGCATCGATAGTGGCTGAAGTAATAATCAATTTTAAGTCGGGTCGCCGCGGTAGTAGTTGTTTTAAATAACCGAGCAAAAAATCAATATTTAAACTACGTTCATGTGCCTCATCAATAATCAGTGTGTCATAAGCGGTGAGTAAGGGATCCGATTGTGTTTCAGCTAATAAAATGCCATCGGTCATGAGCTTGATGCAGGTATCGGGTGAGAGCTTATCTTGAAATCGAACCCGATAGCCAACCTTTGCCCCTAACACACTACCCAATTCGTGTGCGATACGTTTAGCTGTCGCAATTGCGGCTAGTCGGCGCGGCTGCGTGTGTCCGATCACTTGACCTGGACCGCTTAGGCCACGACCCAGACTTAAACAGATTTTAGAGAGTTGCGTGGTTTTGCCAGAACCTGTTTCACCGCAGACGATGACAACTTGAGAGACTTGAATGGCCTGCGCAATATCTGCGCGGCGAGCGCAGATAGGCAAATTTTCTGGGAAATGAAGTAAGGGTCGGTTGACAGTTGCCATGAAACAAGAGAATCAGAAACAATAAACACAAATTATAGGCAACAATCAACCGAGTCGATCAACAATAATGCTTATGCCGCATGTTTGGCCGCAACAGATG
>JBIKXM010000129.1:0-4313 GCA_044355755.1 Burkholderiaceae bacterium
GCCTGACGCTGAAGCATAAACTGAATCACTTCGCCTTGCGCACCAAACTTTTTATCAAAGCAACCCAGATGGCTTATTCTGAACTTCAAGCCATGCGGGCTGCGTAACATCAGATCCTAAAGAAAAAATATGTTTACTAAACGATCAGTTTTCCTAGGTTGCAGTATGGTGCTCATATTGTCTGCTTGTAGTAAACAAATAGAGCTCTATAAAGACTTAAATGAACAGGAAGCAAACGAAATAATCGCAGCGTTAGATCACAAAAAAATAGATGCAAAAAAAATGCCTGGTAAAGCAGGGGTGGTGAGTGTTGTGATTCCTGAAAAAGATATCTCGACGGCAGTACGTTGGTTGGAACATAAAGGTTTACCACGTCCACGACGAGGAAATTTAGGTGATATCTTTCGAAAGGAGGGTGTCATCTCTACGCCACTAGAAGAGCGTGCACGTTATATTCACGCGCTATCACAAGAGCTAGAGACCACCATCTCGCACATGCGTGGCGTAGTTTTTGCACGAGTACATGTTGTCTTACCTGAGCGCGTTGCCCCAGGTGAACCTTTACAAGCCGCATCAGCCTCCGTATTTATTCAGCACGAAAAAAATATTGATCCTGATGTGTTGATTCCGAGCATACAGAAATTAGTTGGTGCCAGCTTACCTGGGATGGCAGGTGAAGATAGTCGTAAAGTAGTCGTTGTGTTATTACCAGTTGAAACATACGAGAAAACGGAAGGGGAAAAAAAATGAATATTGATATCGTACAAGCATTAGGACCGATACGGCGTGCAGAATCTGACGTGAATACAGCCTTAGTCAATGCCAAACAAACTCCACTCGACATAAATGCTCAAGTTGCCTTTCATAATGCATTGGTCAAAAAGGGTTTAACCATTTCAACCATCACCAATTTAGTCGGACATATTCATAGTAGTCGACGCAACATTATCAACTCGTTCTAATTATGCGGCATACTCTTCGTACCAGCTTACTTACTTTATCCATCTCTCTCCTGTGTTTCCAAACCGCACATGCCACCCCTCCTGATTACTGGCGTAGTACGGGATATACCGCGGTCAATGAGGATAAGGATATTAATAAAGCATTACAGCGTTTCGCACAAAATTTTGGTGTCGATCTAGAGTTAAGTCATGATTTGAGCTGTCAACTGAATGAGCAAAGTAGCGCTAAAAGCGCTATCGATTATCTGAATCGTGCCGGCTTAAGCTGTGGCTTCAGTTGGTTTGTATTTAACAATGTACTCTATGTGTCACCGGTAAAAGACAATCGCACTGCCCGTATCAAAATCTCTCCTGATGCCATTGCTGAAGCAAAGCCAGCTGTCAAAGGTTTAGGTTTGTTAGAAGACAAATTTGGTTGGGGTGAGATTCCAACAACGGGTATCGTATTAGTAAGTGGCCCACAAAAATATATCGAACTTGTGCGCCAGGCGATTCGAGCAAATATCCAGGGTAAACAAGGCGAGCAAACTCTAATGGTATTTCCGTTGCGGCATGCCTGGGTTGATGATCGACGCATCAAATTACGTGACCGCGAAGTTATCGTACCAGGGGTGGCCAGTATTGTACGTAAGCTATTTGGTAGTACAGGTTCACCTTTTGAAGGGATGGTGACGGCGGGCGGACTCTCGGCCTCGTCCTCGCTTGCTAACTCGCCGATGGTTCCTTCTCTAATGGGTGGGTTAGGCGCCACCAGTGGTACGAATCATGAGTCTATAGCACCCGTTAGCGTTCGCGCTCGTGTCGAAGCCGATATTTCTACGAATACACTCTTGATATTCGATGAGCCAAAACGACGTAAAGAATATACCGAACTACTGGCACGCATTGATGTTCCCAAAAAAATGATAGAGACGCAACTGGTTGTCGTCGATATCGAACGCCGTGCATTGGAACAACTACGGCAAAGATGGCGGCAACAATTAGAAAACGACCTCGCGCAATCGCCGAATCACCAATCTGTACAGCAGTCGACAGAAGTATTAACCCCAACTCAGTTCAGAAAATTTTTCCTAGAGCTGCGTGAACTAGAGCGCACACGACAGGCAAATATTTTAAGCAGCCCCTCGCTACTGAGTGTGAATGCGCAGCCAGCTGTACTGGATATTACAGAATCGATGCGCGACCCATCGGTCAATGAAGCCATTTCAACCACGACTGGTGCACGTACCAACATTGTCGCTGGGGGAATGGCTGGCATGATCGCGGGTAACAACAAATCTGATG
Organism: Burkholderiaceae bacterium; assembly: GCA_044355755.1. Taxonomy (GTDB): domain Bacteria; phylum Pseudomonadota; class Gammaproteobacteria; order Burkholderiales; family Burkholderiaceae; genus JADYYQ01. The sequence continues at coordinate 2,247 of JBIKXM010000129.1, forward strand.
GTGGTTCACCTACCGCAAAAGGAAGTGATAGAAATACAGGCACCTATCTTTATCTGAGTGCACGTGTTCTAGAGGGTCGCTACCGTGAGCGCGAGAAAATTAAAGAACCGGATGTAGTCGCATTAAATTTAGAAATTGCAGACGATCAGGTAGATCATTCATCTCATGATTTTTCGCCGCATCATCGGCGTACCTTATTAAATACGCAGGTGATGGTGCAAGAAGGTTATTCCTTGCTTTTAGGTGGACACCACATTCGTGTCTCTGAGCCACGCAGTCAAAAAATACGTGAGCGCTTATTACTGCTCACGCCAAGTATTGCTTCATTTACCCAAAAAATCCTTAGAGACGAGTTAGCACCACCTGAAAGTTTTTTTAATACTCCGGTCCGTCCTCCCCCTGGGAAATACCCGTCGTCCGGCCCGTCAAAGATCCCGAGGAAAATGTAGCGGGTTGATCAATATACTCTCTAAGCATCTGCCGGGCACGGTTTAAACGAGAGCGTACCGTGCCTATTGGAATACCTAATTCCTGTGCGGCCTGTTGATAGCTCACGCCTTGCTCGACAATTAACAAAAGGGTTTTACGCATCTCTGGGGATAGGCGCTCAAACGCCATACTCAGATGTGCCAATACAGTTTGACGTATCAGCGCATCGCATGGGTCTTCAGCAAAATGTGTAAATACTTCTTCCAGCATAATTTCAGTAGCGTATTCTTTCCACTGTATAGACTTGCGCATATGACTACGAATAAGATTCATAGCAATACCAAATAACCATGTCTCTGGTGCAGAATGCCCACGAAACTTGTCTTGAGAACGCAGCGCTTCTAAAAAGCTTGCCTGCAAAAGATCCTCTACTTCATCAGGATTCCAAATACGTCTACGAATAAAACTGCGAAGACGTTTTTCCGTTTTCTTGACTAGATCATCAAAATCAATAAACAAAAACACATTGATAGGAGACTGCGGTGACTGTGGAATATCAGATAAATCAAGCTTCTTGGGCGACATAGTTTTCCTCCCCAGGTTTTAATTTTGTAAAAGCAGTCATATAAATTTTGCAAAAACGATACAAAATCAGCTGCTAGCTGTTCTTCTTATAATTAGTTCTGTGCCTATCCAGACAAATTTGTTCCGTTCAGTACTGTGACATTTAGTTTCTTAATAGGGGATAGGGCTGTGTAATTCGCCAAAAATTTTTGAGATTTGCGCGGAATTTCTGAAGAAGTGGTGATACCAAAAATTGACTAAAAAATCGTATATGTAATATGCATGCGTGCTGCATATTCAGTCCAGGCGAGCACGTTGGAACTTTTTTTAGAATAGCGCTACTTAATAAAGTACATCGCAGGGGAACCATCGCACAGGAAATAGATGCGTAAGACTTACGCAAAATTGATCTGGTAAGACGTATCGATAAAGATAGTGCAAATAGCATAGCCAGAAGGCATAACACAGCCAGGGTAGTTTTGCTTAAGCCCTGAAAGAAAAACTCAAGGCTGTGGCGTTGGCTTTGTACACTACGTACTTATCAATGCATGCTCTTAAAAGGCAACGGAATGGTTGAAGGCCTATTTTTTGAACAGCTCTACAAGTTACTGATCACGGTGTTAGTCGGTTTAACACGGGTATTGCCGTGCTTAATGATCATCCCCATTTTTTCTTTCAAAATCATGGCCGGGTTATTGCGCGTCACGATAGCCTTGATGTTTTGCATTTACATTTTTCCGCTGCTGGCACAGGACCCAAACATAGAAAATTTATTGCGCTTTTCACCTATCGCTTTGGCATTCATTTTTTTGAAAGAAGCCGTATTAGGCTTATTCTTAGGTGCGTTGTTGGCATTACCTTTTTGGGTTGTCACTGCAGTGGGTGAGTTATTCGACAGCACACGCGGTGCCTTGAGTGGTCAACAATTGAATCCAGCTACAGGCATGGATAGCAGTATTAGCGATGATTTATTACGACAAGTGACACTAATACTCTGGTTAGCAATGGGTGGCTTAGTGTGGATAGCCGTGATTATTGGCAATAGCTACAAAATTTGGGGATTAGGCGATTGGT
>JBIKXM010000252.1:0-2809 GCA_044355755.1 Burkholderiaceae bacterium
CGAGCAAGTGCAACCTGACGGCGTGATTCTGGGCAAAGCCCTCGGCGGTGGTTTGCTACCGGTTTCAGCACTTGCCGGAAAAGCGGAATTAATGAATGTTTTCGCGCCCGGCGATCATGGCTCTACCTTTGGTGGTAATGCCTTAGCCTGTCGTATCGGCGATGAAGCGCTGCAATTACTTGAGGCGGAAAACTTATGCGCACGTTCCGAGCAAATGGGCCGTTATTTATCTGAGCAATTGGAAGCGCTAGCGGCACCAGAGTTTGTAGCCATACGTGGTAGAGGATTAATGCGCGGTATCTTACTCGATCCACAACATTGGAAAGCACATGCATTTTGTCAAGAATTGCTCGCCCGCGGTATTTTAAGTAAAGATACACACGGGAATGTGGTACGTTTATCGCCCCCGCTGACCATCGGAACGGCTGAAATTGATCACGCCGTTGCCGCGATTGCGGATATCCTGCATAGCCGCCAGCGCAATAAACATGGCGCCGGCTCGGTTTTTGAAAAAATCGATTAGCCTGATTGAGCGCAGTCCTTGTCATTACTTGCCCCTGATCTGCCCCAGATAAAACAATGTAAAAGCATCGTAGGGGCAATTTTGTGTCAGTCTTATAATTTTTATTAAAATAGGCTTTTTAATAGTTAGTAAAAGGGAAATTGATTGTGGATACCCAACAACGCATCCAAGAGATGATTGCTAGTCACCCCGTTGTGTTATTTATGAAAGGCTCGGCACAGTTTCCGATGTGTGGTTTTTCAGGGCAAGCTGTGCAGATACTGAAAGCTTGTGGCATAGATAAACCGTTTACGGTGAATGTGCTAGAAGATGAAGCTATTCGCCAAGGTATCAAAGCGTTCTCCGATTGGCCCACTATTCCACAGTTATATATCGATGGTGAGTTTATCGGCGGTTCGGATATTATGCGGGAAATGTATGAGCAAGGCGAACTACAGCCGTTGCTCAAGCCTTATGCCTAGACCAAAACTGTAACTGTATGACCTCACCTCACCCACAGCGCCTGATTATTGCCATCTCTGGCGCGAGTGGTGCCATTTATGGCATCCGACTTTTGCAAAAAATGCAGGCGCTGTTGCCGCATATTGAGCGCCACGTGATTGTCTCTAATGCGGCTTGGCTCACCATCCATCAAGAGTTGAATCTTAATCGCGCGACCGTGGAAGCGCTGGCAAGTGAGCTGCACACCACAAAAAATATTGGCGCGAATATTGCCAGCGGCTCTTATGTCAGTGCTGGCATGATTATCGCGCCCTGTTCGATGAAGACATTAGCCGCCATCGCGCATGGGCTATCGGATAATTTAATTACACGAGCCGCCGATGTGACGCTGAAGGAACGCCGACGATTAGTCTTAATGACCCGCGAAACGCCGCTTAATCTGGTGCATTTACGCAATATGCTGGCGGTCACAGAAATGGGCGGTATTATTTTTCCACCTGTCCCGGCCTTTTATCAACTGCCGCAATCTCTGGATGATTTAGTTGATCATACTGTCATGCGTGCCCTCGATTTGTTTGCACTGGCACCGAACCTCAGTCCAGCGTGGCAGGGCTTGGAATCACCATCTCATCTTGGGCTCATGAAACAGCCCCGATAAATTACACACTTCAAGCCTTAATTGATCTGCTTTACCTCTGTATGCAAAAAAATCGCCATTTATTTTTCTTCCCTATCTTTTTAGTATTATTTGAATTCAGTGTTTACATTGGCAACGATATGATACTGCCAGGTATGCCAACCATTCTGCGTGATTTTGGTGCTAGCCCCGTCCTTATTCCCGCCTCCATGACCACCTATATGTTTGGTGGGGTGTTACTGCAATGGCTCCTGGGGCCGTTGTCTGATCGTATGGGCAAGCGCCCAGTGTTATTGACAGGGGTCTTGTGTTTTGCTTTGGCGTGCCTCGCCACGTTATTGGTAACGAGTATCGAGTATTTTTTTGCGCTCAGGGTTATCCAGGGCATGGGTTTATGTTTCATCGCGGCTGTCGGCTATGCAGCGGTACAAGAGTTTTTCGACGAGAAAACTGCCGTTAAGGTAACTGCTTTGATGGCGAATGTGGCACTGATTGCACCGCTTATCGGGCCACTTGCCGGCGCCGCTATGATTACCGTCATGCATTGGCATTCGACCTTTATCTTGATTGCCGTACTATCATTATGTGCCTGGGTCGGCTTATTCTTTTATATGCCTCCATGCCCGATCAAAACAACTATGCTGCCGTTTTCCTGGCGTGCTATAGGACAAGACTACCTGAGCCTGTTAAAAAATAGACGCTTTATATTGGGCAGCAGCGCCTTGGCTTTCGGTAGCTTACCGATTTTGATATGGATTAGCCAAGCGCCCATGATCTTGATTGTGAATGCGGGCCTGCCGCCAATTGCTTTCGGTCTGTGGCAAATTCCTGTATTTGCCGGACTGATACTCGGCAATATTGTTATTGCTCGCTTGGTCAAGCGCATCCCTGTTGAACATTTAATCTATCTGGGGGCGCCCTTCGTTGTTGCAGGCCCGCTAATTGCCTGGCTAGCCATGTTGTACTGCTCTGCAAACTATCACTGGTTAATCGTCGGCATCACCATTTGCTCGTTCGGCGAGGGCGTAGTCAGTGCCGCATTGGTACGTTTGACGCTTTTCTCCACTCCGCTGGCTAAAGGAACCGCTGCTGCCGCAAATAATATGTTCGCTATGTTGATTTTTGCGGTGGGGATTGAAATCGTTGCACTGCTCTACCCATTGGGCGGCAATTTATTTTTCTCGATCGCTATGTTGCTCTGTGCCTTG
>JBIKXM010000130.1:0-4245 GCA_044355755.1 Burkholderiaceae bacterium
ACGAGCTATAAGAAAACATTCGTATACTTACGTTTATCCTGCTATCTTTTAATAACAGGTCGACTGATAAATGGCTGATGCTTTTCTATATGCCTAAACGTGATACGACCTTTATTGAGATCATAAGGAGAAACCTCTACAGAAATTTTGTCACCTGCCAAAATACGAATATGGTTCTTCTTCATTTTTCCAGATGTGTAAGCAATTAACTGATGACCATTGTTAAGCGTTACTCTGAAACGACAGTCTGGCAGGATTTCATCGACAATCCCTTCCATCTTGATCAATTCTTCTTTTGTCATCGCACCTTTCTGTGGTGGAAATAAAAAAGCCCAGTAAGATTGGGCTTTAATTCAGAGGCGCTGATGGTTTATCTAGCGTCAATTAAATTTAACTATTATGCTGGATGGATATTTGAAGCTTGTTTTCCCTTTGGGCCAGTGGTTACATCAAATGTAACGCGTTGACCTTCGGTTAATTTTTTAAAGCCATCACCCTTAATTTCAGAAAAGTGAGCGAAAAAATCCTCACCTCCCGTTTCAGGGCTAATAAAACCGAAACCCTTAGTTTCATTAAACCATTTAACAATACCGTTTGCCATATCTGACTATCCTATAAAAATTTAAAAAAAGAGACTTAGCGCCTCGAAGTGGTCGAAAGTCAAGATTGGCGGGGCATGATGAAAAGGAGAAATGACGCAGATTGCGATATTAACCGTACAGCAATAACGCTATATATTACTTGAAAATCGTTGGCGCTATTGTACTCTAGCTTAATAGAAAGTTTGCATTTGCTTAGAAAAGTTTGAATAAAGATTTACGAATAACAGCCTTTTACCGAAAAGGGTGGATAAGTTTGTTGTCCACACCACAAGGGCGTGGACAATCGGCAAGCCGATACCAAACTTACCCACGCCTTAGCTGACGCGCAAGCTGTGCATAACCAAAAGCCGTTATACACAGCTTACTTGTCATTCCTAATTTTTAAAAAATACTTAACTAAAATGCGCTTGCAAAGCCGACAAGGTTTGAGCATGAAGCGTTTTAATATTATCTAACCAGTCTTTCTCTTCAGGTAATTGACCCTTGTTAGTCTGTTTCTCATAATACTGGACAAGATCAGCAAAAGCGTGTGCACCAATCGTATAGCTACTTCCTTTTAAAAAATGTAGCGCATCCTGTACCATTTTCATATCATTCGAATGAACGCTCTGTTCAAGAGTTACAAGCCATTCATGTGTCTGTCTGACAAACGAATTATCCGTACCACTTTTAAAAATACCTTTTTGCTTAAACAAATCAAGGCGTGCCAGGTCAAACAAATTAATTGATTGTGTCGACTTTTTAGATACGCGGAGTGCCGCGAGCTTTTCCAAAAGAGAATTTGTTTTGATCGGCTTAATAATATAGTCATCAATCCCCGCAGAAAAAGCGAGATTCATCGTTTTCTCATCCGTATCGCCCGTCATCATAATAATAGGGATAGCGCGATAAGCATGATCTTTACTGCGTACCAACCTAGTCGTTTCAATGCCATCTAAACCCGGCATATGCATATCCAGCAAAATCGCATCACAATCAGGATGAGTATTTAAGAGTTCAAGTGCCGCTGTACCGTGTGCTGCTTCCAGTGTATGCATACCGAACTCCAGAAAGGTACTCTTCAGTAACTCCCTATTCGTATCACTATCGTCTGCAATCAGAATAGTCCTGTTCTTTAACAGCGAATGAGGAGTCTGTTTAGGGGTGTGGGGAACAGTTTGCAGTAATGCTTGTTCTAAAGCCTGCAATAACACTAACGGTTCGCAAGGCTTGCTAACAAACGCATTCACCCCAATTTTTTGAGTTTTGACTTGCGCCATATAAGCGACTTCAGTCGTATAAGCCACTATCGGAATCTGCGCATAACCTGAGATTGTGCCAGCACGAATCCTCTCGGCTGTGGCATAGCCATCTAATACAGGCATATTCAAATCAAGAATAATCAGATCATAATGGGAACGTGCTAATTGCGCCAAAGCCGTCCGACCATTTTCTGCTTGATCAACTTGAATTCCAAAATCACCTAAAATCACCTGCGTAGCTGATCGTATCGTCTCATCATCATCTACAACCAATACTCGTTTTCCTACCAATAATGGTCGGATACGCGCAATCACACTATTTTGATAATGCTGCCAAGTCTGCGCTGATACTTCGGGAAAGTCCAAAATAAATTCAGTATATTCACCAACCACAGAGTGACAACGGATATCTCCTCCAAAAGCTTGCATCACACGCTTGCAATAAGCTAATCCCAATCCCGTGCCGCCTGTCTTACCCGAAGTCTGAAAAGCATCAAAGAGATGCTGCATCCGTTCACGTGGGATGCCTGGGCCAGTATCGCGCACGATTATCCTCGGCTGATTAATCGTAATCGTGATCTTGGCTTGAGGGGTAACCTTAAAATAATACAGTGCATTCTTAATCAGATTAAACAACACAAACAAACAAAGCGTTTCATCCCCTTTAAACACAAAATTACGTTTAACCTCAAGGGTGATCTTGTGGCGTTCGCCTTCAGTCTCATACCCATATTCAGCAATCGCCTTTTGCGTTGTTTGCGCGGCATGCAGATAAATAAACATCTGCGGGTCAATCGGCTTATCCTTCACCTCATCGAGAATCATCGCAATCACTTGCAAGCCACGCTTAATCGCGGATGCGCCAATGTTGACATATTCATACAGGCTATTAAGCCTGGGTAATCCAATCATTGGGGTAGTTGTGCCTGGTTCGGGAAAATTGCGTTCGATACCATCCAGGCTGGATTTAATTTGACTCAGAGGGTTACGCATTTCGTGCGCAATAGATCCGGCTAATCCCTGCAAAACCATATTTTTCTCAATATGGAGATTACTTAAGCGTTTGCTATAACTAAACACCATACTACAGGCCATCACGATGGGCAATAGTGCAATATTTGCTTCCTCAGTATGCGACAAAATAATCGGTTCGGGTGTTGAACATACTGCTGCAATTGTGGCTAACATCACGCCCAGCAGCACATCACACAGCAATAACAACGGTGAATCAATGCACAAAGACATCACGAAAATGACCATCACCTCAGTCATCATCCACATCGTTGAAAAATCATTTTTGATCGCCAGAAAACTACAGATAAAAGGCAAAACAAAAATCAAAAAGACGTGCCAGTAAGGCAACAAATAACGCTGTAAACGTTGCGGCCAATATTGACAAAAAATCAGCGGTATACCTAAAACAGCCGCACACAACCTTAAAAAAAGATTATCATAAGGCTGTGGTAACAAAACCGTCCACACCAGATAATAAGAAGGGTGAGCCAGCAAAGCTAACAGCCCACCCCATTGCATCGCAAATCGATTAATTCCTGCTACATCCCTGACCATACTACTCACAGCGTATTCAAAAACACGAAACAATTATATGTAATCTAGGTATAAATACTAATAGAAATTAAAAAGCTTTTATTATTCACATATAAGAAAAACAAAGATTGATCGCTTTCTAAGCAGTTTTTCTTTGAAGATCAGGAAATAAGAGCAGGCCGCTTTTGCCAAGGAATGGGCCAACAGCAAAACCATATTGCTTTAATAGCCGGTGCGTATCGGCTACCTTCTCGACGGATGGGCTACCGGTGACAAAATCATGCTGTATACCTTCTCGCCAGGCAGCATAGCCCTCGGCGAAACAGGTATAGCAATCCTGCACAGTGGGCAAACGAAATGAGAAATCGGTATCAAGACCAATTGGTCCGCGAGTGAAACATTCGATATACAGTGTCGCCTCTCTGGCCGCTTCTTCTGCCGCCACACTGGCCGCGCGTGGATGCGAATCATCAATCCAAAACTTTGCTTTCCTTAAATCAGATGCGCTTAAAAAGGGGGTACTGGTACAACTTACCAAAATAGCGCCATCAAATGCGGGTAATGGCGATTCAGGACTAAAAGTATGCAGAGAAATTTTCAACTTATTAGTAATGAGAGGATGTGCTAATAAGGCTGCTGCGTGTTTTTTAAGTAATGGCATTTTATCGGGGAGATCAATCAAAATCAGTTCTTTAGGCATTTCCTGATAAGCCAAATATTGAGATACGGTTACGCCTAATCGGGGTCACCTCAGAAAACGGAAAAAATCGTACGCTAAGCCACTTCTGAAGCAGGAATCCAGCGGTAGAGTGTTGGAATTGATATACCAAGATTTTTAGCCACGTCACGTGGAG
>JBIKXM010000132.1:0-4239 GCA_044355755.1 Burkholderiaceae bacterium
GACTGCGCCTGGTTCGACCCCTATAAGGGTACCGGATTCAAGTGCGAGCTGAAAATTTCCGGACAAAGACGCATAATCCACTTTAAGTGGACTACCTTGCCAATTAAGGCTGCCAGTTATTTTTCCTTTACCTTTTGACAAAGTTTTAGACAGACCAAAATCATCGAGTAGTTGCCCACTATCAAAAATATCTAGTCGAAAATTTACCGAACTTTTTTTGGCACAATGGTGAGACAAATCTATACATTGCTTACCCAGCAAGGCATCACTTGTCTGCCAAGTACCATTGAGATTAAGGACGGCGTGAGGGTTTTTCAAACTCAACGCATCTATCATCCAAATATTTTCTTGATTTTCTTTTTTATTATGTGCTTCGAGTGAGAGTGCACCCAAATCAAAACCCGATACACGCAGATCATCAATCTGAAGATGTACTTCAGGTAAGGCAACATGGGAAAAAGTAGTAGCTGTCGTGATTTGAGAATCTTGGGGCCAGTAAAATTTATGTAAATGTGCGGTTAGCGTATTTTTTTCCGTCGTATTCGCCGTGTGCCATATTATCTTGCCATTTAGAAAAGGATTATCTGCTCTGATGGTCCAATTATCGTGTTGATCAGTTGCTTTCACAGTAGTTTTTCCCCATCCTTTGCCAAACGAAGTGAGATCATCGATCTGTGCATCAATTTGATTGGGTAAAAAAGAGGATAGCGAAAAATCGTCTGTTTTAGATTGGACAGCAGATAGACTATCAATAATCGCTAGCCATTGATCAAGGTTAAGTTTATCCAGTATTACCTGAGCCTTTATTTGAGCGTGCTCATCCAATAGTCGTTTTTTTCGGGGCGTTTTTTTATGCGGCTGATCGTTGTTTGTACGAGGTTGATAGATAGCCGGACGCGTTTGCTCAAATGCCGCACCAATATAAACTTGGCCGTGTGTGACGCTAGCCCTAGCGGTATCATCTGATTTGAATAAATAATGCGCATCGAGCAAATTATCAATATGTAAAGAGAGTTTTTGCTCATGATCAGTTGACTTTTTACGCCAATGCAAACGTGCCAATAAAGGCTTATGCTGAGGCTTTTCTAGCGGATAAGGTAGATTGATTGCCAAATCACTGAGATCAAGCTCCAATAGAATATCTGGTAAGGTCTTATTGATTCTGATTTTCCCCTGATATTTGACACGGCCATTCAGATAAGACGCTAGTGTTTTCGTCGATTGGCCCCATACTCGGGATAAAGTTGCAATAGAGGTACTCCCATGAAGAGTAATGCCCTGTTTGCTATATAAATTGCCATAAGCTGTAAATTCTTGTTCCGCAAAATAGCCATGTGCTCTATTCAGTAGTAAATCCTTTTCAGTAAATTCGATCTCAGCATTCACCGCATGGATAGTCGCTAACGGTTGATGGGAGCGCCAGCGTATATCGTTATTTTTTAATATATAACGCCCATTCAATTTATATGGCGAGTGATCAGTCAGAGGAAGCTCTAGATTGAGCAGTAACTTTCCCACACCTGTGGCAGTTAGATTATCTAAAACGGCTAAATCCTCAGATAAAGGACTTTGTGCAACAAAATTCAGAAAGCTTTGGGTTGACCCATTTGCCTCCCCTTTAAGTAAGAGTTTTGGGTGGGCGCCATATAGATCTTTAATTTCGCCATATACTTTTTGCAGCGAGGTACCTAACACCTTAGATTGTTTGATCTCAAAAGATAATTTATCTTGCTCCAAAGTAACGACACCATTGATTTTTTCAAAGGCTGGCCAGTGATTTTTCGCGTTACTATTTTTATCCTGTTCTACGGGCAACTCTAAAAATGCTTCAGACAAAGGGATATCAATCTTAAACACCCCTTGATCAGGATGCGTATATGGAAATTGCTTCAAAGAGCCATGTAGCGCAATCCTAACGGGAGCAGCTTTACCAGCTAATTTAGCTTGCTTAAAAAAATCTTTAGTTTCTACGCCAACCTGTTTGGGTAAATAGCGATGAAGACTTGCTAAAGAAAAATCAGTAATGCGTGCATCTAGTCCAATGTGCTGCGTATCAACCGCATAACTACCACTTAATACGCTATGTAAGTCACTATTCACTAATAGCAGACGTTTCGTCGAGAATAGTAACTCTGTAGTACTTCTATCCCAAGACAACTCACCATCGATCTGATGAAAAAATAATGGCTCAGTGAAAATATCAGGTAATACCAGCGTGCTATTGTGACTCTCCAAAGCAAGCGTGCCATGCGAGTCATCTAATTTGAGTTCGCCTGATAAGCCATCAAAACTAGGCCAGTTAGTATCCGAGACTTTTTCACAAATGACTTTGTCGGGTGAATATGGATTTACGCAGCGTACGCTTGCACTGCTTTTGGTAGGTGTTGCAAGACTAGTCTTATGAGTAGCTAGATCTTTACCTATCGGTGTCCCTATACCTAATTGGCGAAAGCGCATTTGTATCGCATATTGAGGCGTATTAAATTTATCAAATAGATTATTTTTTTTAGCATGCCAATAACCATGAATTTTTTCGAGTTCACCACGTGGTTGAAAGGTATTTATGGTCTGGGCTAATTGATCAGATAAATTCCAAGAGCGGGCCAATCTACTGAAAGAAGTCAGATTTATTTTCGGAACAGAAAATTCTATATATTGCAATGAGGAGAGCAGTGGATGAGTGTCTCTAGAGGCGAGTGACTGTCGTTCTGGTTCAGGTTTAGTATGCGTTTGCCAGATTAAACTCGATTGCTCGATACCATCTGTTTTTTGGTCAGAAGCATAACGCCAATTGAGCGATTCAATATTGAGTTGATGGTACTGATTTTTTTGCTTTTGATAGTGCAAAATACCGTTTACTTCTTGAATATCTAAAACCGGAAAACTTTCGTTTAATTTCAGTTGTGCCAGAGCGCTGCTGCTAAACTCTATATCCGCTTTATGCAGCATACCTTTGGCAAAATCAATCGAGCCGCTTGTTTGTACTATGCCATGTTGCAACATAGGAAAAAAATGCCATTTTTCTTGAGCTTTCGCTAAATCAAATGTGGGAATATGCCAATTCATGGTGCCTGACCAATCTTGCCAACGGCTTAAACTACCAAATAAACCGGCTGAGAAAGAAGTTTTTAACTGCGCAGAAAAATCTAAGTCTGATATATCGATCGATGTTGCTAGTGTTGTTTTTTTTCTGATGTGTTGTGAGGTGATGTTGGGGATACGAATTAGTACGTTGCCTGATGGTATTAATGCATCTTGCCAATCAATTTGCGTGTTGTGCACGGTTGCCTGATGCGTGGCTAAAAGCCATTCCAGCATAGGATTTTCATTTTTACTCTCTTCTAACTTCTGTCCTGCAATAAAAATAGAACCATTTTGCTGGCGTTGAGCATGTATAAAAACATTATTCAAATCCAGTTGATCTAAATGCACAGAAAATCTAATCAGGCTATCCCAAGATATTTTTCCTTGTGCTTGCTCCAAACCGAACAAAGTTTGTCCATGAGGACTGCGGAGTACTAAGCCATTCAAAGAAAATATGGGCGTGATACCTTGCCAAGACGTTTCAAGTGAATTAATCGTTAAATGTGCATGTAATTCATTAGATAGAAATTGTTCAATGTAAGGCTTAAAGTGAGCCGACTGTTGCCATAGCCCTAAACGTAATAAGAGCGCTAACAAAAGAATACCACTGAGAACACAGACAATCAGCAGACGTAATGTGCGAGAAACAATGATGGCTAAACCGATTTGCCCAAAACGCGCAGTTGCCCGCACGATCCATCTTGTTAAGGGTAAATGAGGTAATCGGCTGAGTTTATTCCCTACTTGCCGTATGAGTTGAGATAGCTTATCGGTAAAAGATGAGAAAAGAGAAGGCATAGTCGACACGAAAAATAAGGTTCAATGTTCTAACTACAATGGCAGCCGTTTTGCATAAATCCTGTGTATGACAGCATCTATGGGTGGATGTAAACCAAGAAATGTATCACAGCACACTGCCTATATCGGTATTAAAATTTTATCTTTGTGTGGCACTGTGAATAATTGACATTTAATTGCTGTTTTGAACGATAACAGCTAAGGAAGATTTTCTTAAATGTTTATTTTTATACTAGGGTCTGTTGACGTTTTGAAATAAGAGGTTGAAAGGGAGGAGCAAACTCGTAATATTGGAGTTCTGACACAACAACAAAACGAGTTTGCAATGCTCCGATTACTGCTCAGTGATGAGCTATG
>JBIKXM010000133.1:0-4232 GCA_044355755.1 Burkholderiaceae bacterium
TGTTCGGGAAAGCACAGCTATGGGAGTTTTTAACCACCTTGATTAAATTATTTGTCTTGGCAGGTGTAGGCCTACTGGCACTGCAGAGTATGTTGATGCCTATACTGAAATTAGTCTATGGCAAACTGATTGACCCAGTTTGGGAAGTCACCGCACAAGTATTAGGCTGGCAAGTACGTATGAGTACCTTAGTGTTAATTGCAATTGCTGGATTAGATTTTTTTATGCAAAAAAAAATGCACAAAGCAAATGCCCGCATGAATTTGGAGGAAATCAAACAAGAAATGCGTGAAAGTGAAGGTGACCCTTCTGCCAAAGGTGCACGCGAAGGCATGGCACACGAAATACTCAGTGGTGAAGGTCCACCCCCCGCCCCCTCCCCAGAGGAAAGCCAAGCAATACTTGATCAAACCGATTTATTAGTGACCAATCCAACACATATTGCAATTGCTTTAAGTTATCAAGGTGGCATTCACCCTTTGCCGATCGTGGTATACAAACTCAAAGGGGATCAAGCATTAACATTTATGAAGCAAGCACAGGAGCGTAATATTTTCGCCAAACGCGACCCTTGGCTAGCACGGCATTTATTTGCGTATTGCCGCATTGGAATGCCGATTACTTATAAAGCGATATTGTCCGTTGCTGAATATTATCGCGATTATGTCTTGACTAAACCCGCTGTATTGCCGGTATTCAAAAAGCAGGATTATGAGTAGAACATGGTTCGCTAACCATATATAAAAAATTCGCTGTTTGCACAAAAAGATACCTTTCCTATTGTGCTATACCACCACGCAGTCATTTGCCCAGCACTTTAGAATTAGAGCAAGACAACCAAACGTTGCTGGGGTAATGTTACATCAGCCCTGCAGCGCTTACGACAAGTTAATTTGAGCGATTTTTGGTAGCACGACCACAGGAAAACAATAAAAATAGGCCCTAGCAGCAGCCCTATCAAATTTACCAGAGTGATGATTTATGCACGTTTATCCTGCCAAAAATATCCAAGATGCGACTCATAGTGCTACAGATAAAACCGGATTAAAGCAAAATGAGGTCGCTAACTCTCGACCTGTATCAGCCAATTTAAGTGGGGTTTACCAAGAAGTCAGCCCGACTACAGCAACCTACCGACAAAACTTAGGAACTGAATTTATTTTAGGCAATTTACCCCCGACAACAGATCATTTAGATGATGCTTGGGTATATAAGGATAGACAAGGGGCGCTAGCAATTTTATTGCGCCAAGTAAGAGAGATTCTATTTGCAGAAGACCATGCCAATCCAGCAGATAAAATTTTGGAAGCCTATAAGTACAGCCTACTTATACGCAAAGGTGATAATGTCGCAAGCAAAATGTCTAGTACAACGCTATTAGAAAAAGTAGATGAGGTACTGACAACACAAAAATCATCCAATACATCCCGTCCAGAAAGTAGCAATCATCGACAAGACTTTTCTTGGAAAGCAAATACAAACCTTAGTACCGAGAATCTCGCACTATTCCTAGAGATTACAGAAGCACGCTTACAAGAACATGAGTTTACAAAGAAATTTTTTTTACAGCGCACCTTTTTAGAGTGGACACAGTTACTTTATTTTTCGCTGCTACCAACAACGCACGATAATAAAAAACAGCTCAGAAATAAAGAAAAACATAAACGCCTAAAGCGGTCACTGTATGATAACGAGCCTGAAACAAATGAGCGAAGCGGATATTAACCGACTGATATTGCTGTCATCAATAAGCTAAAAGTCAGGTGCACCAATTACAGGCATGTGACCTGAAAATGCTGTATGTAGCAAAGGCTGATTTAGATTACTACTTAACGCCGTATTTTGGACGATGCTGTCTGATTATTCAAAAAATATATTAATAAATAGGAATCGTATTGAACGCCTGTTGTGCTAAATAAACGATTTGTTGAGCGATCCATCGACCTGTGATCGACAATGCCATACCAACCGCAACGAGTTTTACCGCAAATGGCAATGCTTGATCTTGCAACTGAAAGAGCGTTTGCAGTAAAGACACCAAAATCCCTACTATTACCGCAACCACTAACACGGGTAACGAAGTCAGCAGTGCAACCCATAGTGTTTGTTGAAAAAGTAGCAAGATACCCGATGTAGCTATGCTTTCCATATAGATGACTCCAATCACGATTGATTAGGGCTTGCGCAAAACTGTATCAGCCAGGTACGCTGAGACAAACAGCTCAACCTGCGTAACGTCGTGCCAGTGCCATAACACAGCGGAGCCGATTGGACGGCCCACTTTAACTATACCGTTACCTTGGTGTATAGAATCCAGTGCATCAGTATGGCAAGACGGCATAACACTGCTGGGGCAATTTTGCGTCAGCCCTATTGATAAGTCAGCATCAATTTGCTGAGTAAATTAGTCCAGCCATTAATCACGATAAACAATAATAGTTTGAGTGGTGTGCTGATCACCATGGGTGAGACCATTTGCATACCTAAAGCCAACAATAAATTTGCGACTAATAAATCGATAGCAACAAAGGGTAGATAAATCAAAAAGCCTATTTCAAATGCGCTTTGTAATTCGCTGAGAACAAAGGAGGGCAATACCAAGGCCCAATGGTTTTTAGAGATTTCTGTACGCATATTTTCTGGCCATAATTTCGCCGCACTTTCCAAGAGCATTTCTTGCAATGCGGGGCGCGTATGTTTGACCATAAATACTTTCATCGGTTCAGATAATTCATTGACTAAACCTGGAATACTATTATTTGATTTGGCAGTCAGCTGATTGGGAAACTCGGACATATTGATCCATTGACCCAACGGTTGCAGCACAGGTGCCATAATGAAAATAGTTGTAGCAAAAGCGATGCAATAAACCACGATATTCGGCGGTACCTGTTGTAAGCCTAATGCATTACGTGTAATCAATAAAACGACAGCAATTTTTAGAAATGATGTGCAAGCGACAACCATCAACGGTAATAAGGAAAGGCCTACAAATAAAACAATGAGATTGGGTATTTCTGTCATTTCAAGCCCTACCGATAAATTTATTTCTTATTTGTATAGATAAAGTCGCTTTATTACCAGGCAATTTCTATACGACGGTCACCAACAAAAATTAATTTCCCTGGTTCAATGCGCACGAGCTGATAACCTTGAATTCGATCACCGACAAAGACACGCTCCCCTTCACTTGTCACAATGCTAGCCATCTGGCCAGTAATCACTTCACTGATAGTAAAAGGCAATTGTTCTGTTGCTGCAATGACGTCAGTGGTAATCGGGATAGCGGTCTGATATTGCTTATAAAACTGAGTCAGCATGCGTTTTAAAACAGACTGTGCGTTTACATCAAGTACACCAGACACAATGATTTCTGCACCTCCGAGAGAATTAGTGATCGTGAACTCTAAATACCGTAAATCGCGCTCATCAGCCATTCTGCTCAGTACCGCAATTACTTCTTGAGGGTTCGGTAAATTGATTTTTTCAACTGTCGCTGGAGAAGTCGCCGTTGCTTGCACAAACTTCGGTGGCTTACTTGGAAATACAAACCAGATGACACTAGCTGCAACCATTAAGATAACTCCGGCGCCGATAGTGACCCATTTGTGCTTCAGAAAAATACGCTGCAATAGGAAAAAGATTTGTGTATAGGCATGCTTGATAGTGCCAAGCCATGCGATAGGAACTTTCATCAATCTCTCTCACCATGATTATTACTTTAATTTTTATGAGGGCTTATCCGAAACTGTTGCCGCAATTTTTCTCGTTGGTGAGACCCTTGCACCACTGTAGCGAACAGCCCAAAGACAAGCATGGGCAAGGATCGGGTTTCGTGCAGCAATGCTGCATGCTAGTACATGAGCATTTAGTTCTCGCATAACTTGGCTGTGAAATATTTGCATACCCTGAAACTGCTGTTGTAGAGCACCGCGCAACACCGTATGTAGGATGTGCAGTAAGCTGTGCAAAGGCCTCCTCTTGGCCCTACTCAGTGCTACTGCTAGCAACAGCATGCCTAGCTGACGCAAGATCGTATAAGTCGTATAGATAAACATTTATGATTTGTGAGTTGAGAGTTCGATTTTTAGGGTTTAGATATCTCTAAGGTTAGGGAGCAATCTCAAAGAGGGTTTATAAAAAACTATCCTGGCAAGGTATCGCAACAAATGTACGACACAAAGAGCACGAACAGGCGACACAATATAGCCAAAGTAATTTTGCTTCAGTCG
>JBIKXM010000134.1:0-4231 GCA_044355755.1 Burkholderiaceae bacterium
TGCATCGCAGTTTCGACCAAATTGCGTTGGTGATAACCACTCCAGCGTTTCCAGATAGCACGTTCAAAGTGTTTAATTGCGGTGAGTTTGTTGTTTCGACATTTAGCCCAATCAGTATGGTCTTTCCAGCGCTGCGCATTTTTACAGGATGGTGTGATCAGTTCAGCGCCCCACTCATGCACCCAGCGATACACACGTCGTTTATCATAGGCACCATCTGCGGTGACACTATCCAATATGGTTGTTGCGGGTAGTTGTGCCAGTAGCCCAGGAACCTGTGGACTATCGGCCTGATACTGATCAGTCATTTCAACTGCCTGTATTTCTTGCGTAGTGCGATCAATTGCTAAGTGAACTTTACGCCAACCACGACGATATGCCATACCATGTTGTTTCACCTTCCATTCGCCTTCACCGTCAAACTTCAGGCCAGTGCTATCGATTAGCAAATGCAGCGGTTCTTGAGTACGGCGCACAGGAAGGGTTACATTCAGCTTGGCTTGGCGTCGGCTCACGGTGCTGTAACACGGTACGCTCCAGTTCAGTTTGAATTGCCGTACTAAGCTGACGACTAAGCCGCGCGCTTGACGCAACGCTTGGTTAAACAGCACCTTAAATGTCAGCATCGTTTGGATCGCACTATCACGATAGCTTGTCGGACGGCCTATCTTGCCAGTACGTTCATTGCCGTGCCATGCTAAATCTGGTGAAAACCAGATCGTCAAGTCGCCTCGCATTTGTAAAGCACGGTTGTAGGCTGGCCAGTTACTTGTTTTGTAACGTGTTTTAGGTGGTTTCATCTGCATAGCTTACAGCACCTGTCAAAACTTAGTTATGCAACAAAGCCTCCTAACAGGAGGACATCGTCTAACTCGATGCCGGGATTGATACGCGTCATCGCTGATGAGAATAGATCAGGAAAAATATTGGTGTCCACATCCCAACTCTGCCCTTTCAACGATAAATATTGATAGCCCAGCCTCATCAGGTGCAGAATGGTCAGTATTTTTACACGGGTGTCTTCGTTAAACTTCATCGTTGTCTAATTATTGTTTATTGTTGTGTTGCCCCTGCAGTCATCTTTAATATCGCTAAGACCTAGATCCAGTTTTCTACTTGCAAAGCGGGAACTTTGATAAATTCCCGTGTGTTATTACTTACCAAAATCAGCCCTTCTGAGCGGGCGTGTGCGGCAATATGCAGATCATTGACCCCAATAGGCTGTCCTATCTTTTCAAGTGTGCTGCGTGCTCGTTAAAACGTTGCAATATTTCAATCGGACGGCGCTTGATGACATAAATAGCAATATTGGTATCGAGCAAATAGCGCAGCATCAGAAATTTTCACGGTCATTTTGCGTTTGTGTTGTGCGTATCGTTAGAAAATCCTCTGATACCGGCGGAACCTCCAAGAAGAAACTGTCCCATACATGATTAATGGGCGTGATAATACGCTCTTGCCCGCGTGCACGCACCTCCACATATTTCACCTCATCCGGTAAACGTAAGTCGGCAGGCAAACGCACTGCTTGGGTATGATTACTAATAAATACCGTGCTTTTGGTCATCTTTACCCCCCACTGACAAAAGTGTATACGCGCAGTATATACATTGTTATCTATACTGTCGATAACCAGGACAGTGTTTTTATCCCGCACCCAATCCATCCGGTAAACCCCTCACAAGGCGATCGCGCTATAGTAACTTTCTATCAATAAATCAAAGGCTTATAAAACAATACTTCCATAGCTCAATTTGAAATTCTTTATAAATCATATGGTTACAAAACATAGCGCGGATAAACAACTACAGGTATTAGCCAAACGGTTTGGTGTGATGTATCAGAAGCAAGCGCTAAGCAAACACCCCATCACGTAAAGTCAACACCTGATCACACCGCTGCGCAATCGTTTGATCGTGCGTCACAATAACAAAGGCGGTACCTAGTTCATCGGCCAGTTCTAACATCAATGCAAAAATACGCTGAGAGGTTTCACTATCTAAATTACCGGTTGGTTCATCCGCCAAAACACAAGCAGGGTGCCCAACTAATGCACGCGCTAGTGCCACACGCTGACGCTCACCACCGGAGAGTTCGCCGGGCCGGTGAGCTAGGCGATGTGCCAAACCGACTTTATGTAACATCGAGCGTGCTTGCTGCTCCGCTTGCGCAACTGATAGACGGCGAATCCGTAATGGCAAGGCAACATTGTCGAGTGCACTAAACTCTGGCAGTAAATGATGAAATTGATAAACAAAGCCTAAGGTCTGATTACGTAAGTGATCACGCTGCGTTTCATTGATCGTAGCCAGTGGAATATTATTCCAAGAAATTTCTCCGGCGCTCGGTTGCTCCAGTCCACCTAACAAATGCAATAAAGTACTCTTGCCTGATCCCGACGCACCAACAATTGCATATTTCTGCCCTGCCCGTACTTCAATATCAATACCGCGAATGACATCGACTTGTATGTCACCTTCCGCGAAAGTTTTTTGTAATCCTTGCGCCTTAACAATTAAATTACTCATAGCGCAATGCCTCCGCTGGTTGTACGCGCGCAGCCCGCCAGCTTGGATACAAAGTGGACAATAGGGCTAAAAAAAATGCCAAGCCACCAATCCGCACAACATCTGCAAGATGTAAGTCTGAAGGAAGCTCACTAATGAAGTAAATATCTTGCGGTAAAAAGCGTGTCCCTAATAAGCGCTCAATCGCTGGCACCAACACATCAATATTCAGCGCAATCGCACAACCTAATGCAATACCTAACAATGTCCCCATGACACCAATCGTCAAACCCTGTACAAAAAATATCTTCATGATCGATTTTGCACTCGCGCCCATCGTGCGCAAGATAGCAATATCAGCACTCTTATCCGTGACGGTCATCACCAACATTGACACCAAATTAAACGCGGCGACTGCAATAATTAAGGCCAGAATGATAAACATCATGCGCTTCTCGGTCTGCACTGCGGCAAACCAATTGCGATTTTGACTCGACCAATCACGTGCATATAGCGAAATGGGTAATTCTAGATTTAATTGTTGTGCAATACGAGGCGCTAATTGCATATCGCTTAAGCGTAAACGAATCCCGTTTGGGGCATCTAAGCGCAGCAGCTTCTGTGCATCCTCAATATCGATCAGCGCCAGATTACTATCAATTTCATAGTGGCCTGATTCAAAGAAACCGACGACAGTAAAAGCACGCACTCTGGGTAAAAAGCCAGCCGGAGTGATACTGCCTTGCGGCACGACTACCATCACACGATCACCAATATTGACCTGTAAAGCAGAGGCTAATTGTGCGCCGAGCACGATATTAAATTGGCCTGCGGTTAATGCCGCTAGGGTTCCTTTAACCAAGTGTGTATTAATAAAGGTCACGTTTTGTTCCAGCGCTGGCTGGATACCCCGCAACAATATGCCGCGCACCTGATTATCACGGGTTAGCATTGCTTGCGCACTGACAAACGGCGCCCCTGCTACAACCTGTGGATGCCTCATGGTCTGTTGCAACGTTGCGGACCAGTCGAACGCGGGATTATCAGACAAAATTTCAATATGCGGGAGCGCGGATAACATGCGATCTCGTACTTCCTTTTGAAAACCATTCATGACCGATAACACAATAATCAAGGCTGCCACGCCCAGCGCGATACCAATCATTGAGATCAATGAAATGAAAGAAATAAAAGAATTGCGGTGTGCGCCTTTGCTAGCGCGGGTATAACGCCAACCGATGACCCACTCATAAGGGAGCTTGAGCATAAAAAAACAAAAAATGAGCCTTTAAAACGGCTATTTTAGACAAGCGCGTGCTTGATCAGGCATTTTTTGACTATTTCGCCCTCGCATCGCACCTCGCAACAGCTGTTTATAGGGCACTATAGAGCGTTGATTTTTAACGTGAATAACAAATCTGACAGATACCTCTAAATCCTGTATACTCCACTACCTGCTGATGGCATCGGGCAGTTAAGACTAGCCCTTATTTCATCCGCTTACCCGCGTCACCGATCTCGCTTAGTTATAGCCAAAATAGTTTTACATCAGTTCTATCTAAGCTTCATTGCGATTTTTTCGCTCATGTCTTCCGTATTTCCTCAGTATGGCTGTTGAATCCGGTGGGTTTGATTGGCTATGACGCCTTAATCCACCGGCTAGAGATTTATTTCCTGCCATTTGAATAAGTGAACTTTATGAATATAGAAAACCAGTCCATGGA
>JBIKXM010000135.1:0-4183 GCA_044355755.1 Burkholderiaceae bacterium
CACTTGGTTGAGAATACTTTTGCGCGACTCAAGCATTACCGCGCATTAGCAACACGCTTCGATAAATTGAAGCGAAATTATCAGAGTACCGTTGCTATGGCATGTGCACTCTTATGGTTAACCATGTGAAACGTCAACAGCCCCTAGTATTTGTAGGAAAAAACGTCAATCCCATTTACTTCAGTAAAAAACGAGCGGTTGCCAACGGTAAAAACAAGGTCATGGGCTGATCTGCGAAAGCAAGCAAACCATGATGCTGATAAAAACTAACGGCCTGTTGATCTTTAGCATCGACAACCAACGCATACGCTGCAATATCTAAACGTAAGCAGCGCGCTAAGGCATCCGCCAATAAAGCATCGCCCAGACCCTGACCCTTAAAATCCTGATCCACCGCTAAACGCCCCATCCGTACCGCCGGCACAGCAGGATAACTGGGTAATTTCTTGACCAGATCTTGAGGCAAATCGGCCAGCAAAAAACTCATTGCCGATAAGGTGTAATAACCCGCGACACGATTTTCATCGGTCAGCGCTACAAAGCAATTCGCCACTTTTCTACGAATATCTTGCGTCACCTGTTGTTTAAAATAACGATCGAGCGGTTCAGAACCGCTATTAAACAATGAGCGATCGTGCGCGGCAGCAAGCGCTATAAATTGGATAGGCGTCGGTAACTTCATTCTGCCGAAGCTTCTCTGTTTTTTGGGTCGTCTTTACTCAACAGTTGTTTTCGACGCGTAAATGCACGCTCCAATGCCGCGTTCGGTGCAGGAGCCGATATCAGTGCTTGCGCAAAAGCCATTTGATCGCGCATTGATAACCGCATCACCTCAGCTTCTTCAATCGCCTGCTGGGCCGCCTCTCTGACCGCCGCGACAACAAAATCGGTCATCGTGCGCCCCTGCAAGTCAGCGGCACGTTTTAGCATCGCATGTAAATCGGTTGGAATTCTGGCTTCCAACCGCGCCATAGCCTGGTTTGATGACATAGTATGCCCTCCTTGATCAAAATCGTACGGCAAATTGCCGTATATGTCAATCGCTGCCCTCACCATCCTTGACGGATAATGCCTATTATCGCAACTGCGCTTTTGACTCTTTATAGGACTTACGCAAAAGCGTTCCCGCAAGGCATACCGACGAAAAGCAATCCAGTAGAGAGACGCAGAAGCGAGTATGACGCAACGCCGCATTCAGTTCCGGCATAATTTCGCTACATGGAGTTAGCCTACACTGAAACTTGCGTTTTGCGTGGCGCGGTCAGTTAAGCAAAATGGTCTTAGAAGAAAATCAAAACCGTACGTATCAAAATCTGTGGATACGCCACACCTGATAGAAAGTAAATCAACTATGTCATTTTTGGGAATGCTTTTTGTTGGCAGCCTGATCGGGCTATCTGGTTATTATTTGTGCGATGACCGCGTTAAATTGCGCTTACGCACCTGTCTGTTAGTCGGCGGATTAAGTACGCTGATCGCTGGCTACACGACCCACATCGCGTTTAGCATGCAAGAGGGCAGTCTGTACAGTTTTTTGGTAATTTTACTCAGTGGCTCGTTCAGCGTGATCACTTATATTTACTTACAAAGTAGGTAGTGCCAGGACGGCTACACCCTGTTCCCGACAAGAAAAGCGCTTGACTCAGCCCTGAGCGCCTGACTCTTCAGCGCGACTCTTTCAATGCCAGTGCCTGCGCATAAAGTGTTTGTCGTGCTGTGCCCGTCATTGCCGCAGTGATCTTGGCCGCGGTTGCAGGGCCAACCTCTGGCAATAGCAAGGTTAACAATTTATCAGCCTCTAAGGATGACGGCGCTAGCTCAACACCAGCCCCCTCGACAATCAGCACAAACTCTCCTTGTATCTGCTGTGCATGTGTCGCCAGCCATACACTGGCTTGGGCGAGGGTGATTTGCTGGAAGGATTCAAACTGTTTGGTCAGTTCACGGCCGATCAATAATTGACGCTCCCCAGGAAAACAGTGTGCAAGCGCAGCTAAGGTTGCCGATAAGCGGTGTGGTGCCTCATAGAACACTAACGGATACGGATGATGCAGCAATCCATACAACGCTGCTTCACGCTGCCGTGCCTTGCTCGGTAAAAAACCCATAAAAGTAAATGCGCCTTGACTAGCAAACAGTAACTCTCCTGCAACCGCCAAGGCACTTAATATCGCGCTCGCGCCAGGTAAGGGCACAATCGCAAAATTCTCCGCGCGTACTTTAGCCACAATACGTGCGCCCGGATCCGCAATCCCTGGCGTACCCGCATCGGACACTAGCGCAACACGCGCCCCCTGGTGCAGATGCTGGATAATTTTTTGCGCAGCGAGCAGTTCATTATGCTCATGCGCGGCTAATAATGGCTTATTGATACCATATCTATCGAGCAAAATTTTACTGTGGCGCGTATCTTCGCAAGCGATAACATCGACTAAATTTAATACATGCAACGCACGTAAAGAAATGTCCGCAAGATTGCCGATAGGTGTCGCCACCACATACAATGCGCTTTGTGGGTAATTTTGTTTAGTAACTAAAGTACTTAATCGGTCAGAAAAAATAGACATACAGATTGATTGAATTTGCTCGTTTACGACTGACGTATCATTTTCCCGGCACAGAGGCAAACAAAGACCGTACCAAATCAAATACGACCCAGCCGCACATCACAAGCCAAGGCGCTTTTGCCTAAGCTCTATAGGAAAAAAATGTTGACATGGTTGCAGCGTTTCACCCAAAAAAAGACTCGCTTGCCTGGCGCGGACTGGGAGCAGCGTGCATTATTATTTTTACAACAACACAAACTGCACTTACTGGCACGTAATTATCGCTGCAAAACAGGCGAAATAGATTTAATTATGCGTGCACCCGATGCGACACTGATCTTTATTGAAGTTCGCGCACGCACACACCCCGATTTTGGCGGTGCAGCCGCTAGTGTCGATAAATTTAAGCAACAACGTCTATTACGCGCTGCGGCCCATTATCTCCAGTACTTGCCAGATACCCCTCGCTGTCGTTTCGATGTGGTTGCATTTGAAAATGGCCGGTTAACATGGTATCAAGATGCTTTTTCTGCAGATCAATCCTATTTCTAGGATAATTAGCGCTTTAAACTTTTGACTCAACAATGTTAATCGAACGCATTTACGATCACTTTCGAGATAGTACACAAGCCAAAGAACGCACCATGCATGAAATGGCCTCGGTCATATTAACGGCGATAGAGCGCATGGTGGGCGCATTAGCCGATGGCAAAAAAATCCTTGCTTGTGGTAATGGTGGTTCCGCTGGTGATGCGCAACATTTTGCCGCTGAATTAATCGGCCGCTTTGAACGTGAACGACCAGGATTGGCGGCGATTGCTCTGACCACAGATTCTTCGATACTCACCGCCATCGGCAACGATTACGGTTTTGATCAAGTGTTTTCAAAACAAATCCAAGCATTAGGCTTACCCGGCGATATCCTATTAGCCATCTCCACCTCTGGCAACTCAGCCAACGTTCTTGAAGCCGTACGGGAAGCGCAAGAGCGCGACATGAGTGTTATCGCATTAACCGGTAAAGAAGGCGGTGCACTGGCAAAAGTATTACGTGACAGTGCCGATATTCATTTATGTGTACCGCATCATCGTACTGCCCGAATTCAAGAGCTGCATTTATTCATTATTCACTGCTTATGCGACGGTATTGATTATCTATTGCTAGGCGATGACTCAGGAGAAGATTAATGTTACGTCGTTTCATTTGCTATACCAGCGCGGTACTCTGCGTTTTACAACTCAGCGCTTGCGTTCCTGTCTTATTTGGCACGGTTGCGGCAGGAGGGGGAGCCATTTTGACTGATCGCCGTAGCGCCGCAGTTCAAACCATGGACCGAGCCCTACAAATTGAAACTGAACGCGACTTACATAAGCAATTTGGCAAAAAAATCAATCTCGAAGTCACTGTTTTTAACCGGAAAATACTATTGACTGGCATGGTGCCCTCAGCTGAACGCAAACAAGAAGTTGAAGATCTCGTGAAACAAACACAAAGCCCGCGTGCAATTTTTAATGAAATTATCGTCGGCGATTTCAGTACCAGCAGTAAAGTCAGTGATGCCACCATTACCAGCAGTGTCAAAACCGCTTTACTGGCCACGCGCGGCATCCCCTCGAACTCGATTCGTGTCACCACTG
>JBIKXM010000136.1:0-4170 GCA_044355755.1 Burkholderiaceae bacterium
GGTTCGAGTAAACGTTGCTAAAAATATCATCTTCACAGAATAACGAGTATAAATTCGGCAGGGTGAATAAATCGATAGTAATGCCAGCATCACGTAATAGTGCTCGACCAGACATATCCATCAAGGCATCGCCAATATTGGGTTTGCCTGTATATAACCACAGTACCCGCATGTCCTTACGGATATGTTTTGTTTCTCGTGCCAGTTGGCCAGACAATTTCAGCCAGAGATAACGATGTAGGAATTTTTTAGCTAATTTTAATTTTGAGTGTTGCTGTAAATAAGTCTGTCCTGTGTGCGGCACGATGCTGTAGGGAATCGTGACTAAATGCAGGGCGCAAGTATTAAGGTAATGCATAGTCTATTCTATGTTGTCAGTTAATTTGTCAGTTAGGCGGAGCTGAAGGAATTAATTTTTAGCTTATGCGATATGATTGAATGCTTGATCGATCTAGTGAGACAGATATGTTGCATTTATCTTGGCGCACGCAATTTTATATTGGTGTGTTGCTATTTTTAGTGTTGGTGGCGACACGCAGCCACCATTTTATCGATTCTATGCATTTGCCTGATGCTTCTTATGCGATATTTTTTTTAGTCGGTTTTTATTTGTACGTGCCGCTCACTTGGCTACTTTTTATGGCTCTGGCAGTGATAGTCGATTGTATTGCGATAAATTGGTTTGGCGTTTCTGGCTTTTGTATTACACCGGCATATTTGGCCTTGTTGCCTGCTTATGCTGTACTTTGGTTTGCTGGTCGCAAGTATCGACAGGGTTGGGTCAAGGCAAACTGCCAAAATACTTTCTTGATGTTTATTCCTCTTTTTGGGACTGCCAGCGCAGCTGCACTGGCGGCTGAGTTGCTTGCCAGCGGTAGTTTTTATTTTTTTAGTGGGCACTTTGCTCAACCAACTCTGACTGGTTTTATGCTGCGTTTGCTCCTCTATTTCCCGCAAACTTGGATTGCGATGATGTTTTACATCAGCATAGCTACTTTGTTACACAGCACTTTGTATTTTGCCTGGCTCGGGCAGCGTCGTTTAGGTGATAGATTTAAAGAAATGATCAAGCCGCTGTACTAGCCAATTCAAATGCCCAGGGAAATATCCTTGACAGAAACCGACATGCCCACCTTGCTTGGGTTGTTCTAGGTATACGGTGCGGCTGACATGGTTTTTTTTGGGGAGGTATTTGCCTGGTAGAAAAGGATCGTTTAATGCGTTAAGCAGTAAAGTCGGTATAGCGATGTCCGGCAGAATCTTGAGGCAGGAAGCACGTCGCCAATAATCCTGTGTATTGCGGTAGCCATGTAATGGTGCAGTTACAACATTATCGAACGCATAGAGTGTTCGGCATGCCAGCATCGCGGCTCGATCAAACAGACCGGGGTATTGTTGTAGTTTTTTTAAGCTCTTTGTTTTTAATGTGCGTAAAAATTTGTATGTGTATACCAAGTTTGTGGGGGCAGATAGTGTGTTCCCGCTAGCTTCTAAATCTAACGGTACTGAGATAGCGGCAGCAGCGCGAATGAATGAGGTAGCTTTAGTTTGTTCGCCTAAGAAACGTAGTAAAGCATTGCCACCCAATGAAACGCCGACAACATACAGCGGTCTTTGTGGATGTTGTTGGTGTAAAGACTTTACAATCCAAGCGATTTCGCTGGAGTCACCTGAGTGATAAAACCGCGGTGCCAGATTCATTTCACCTGAGCAGCTTCTAAAGTGGGGCACCACACCCAGCCAGCCCCAGGTCCTGACCGCAGCCATTAACGCTCTGGCGTAATGGCTGTTTGAGCTGCCTTCAAGACCATGAAGTAAAACTAATAGAGGCGATGCTGGTTCGGCTGAGGATTCATGCGCATGATGATTAACCCAGTCTAAATCGATGAAATCTCCATCCGGGGTAGACCAGCGCTCTCGTGTATACGAAGGGGGATGTGTGCGCCCAAACAGAGCGGAGTAAATGGTTTGGGTATGTCCACCGGGTAACCACCAGGGGGCAGTGTATTCATGGTTTGCAATGAGCATGTTTAATGTTTGAGTAAGGGCAGTAACCCATCTAGGCCGACAAAATCAAGAGCGATATCAGTTTGTGCACGCACAACTGGTTTAGCTCGGTAAGCTACGGACAGTCCCGATAAGGCCATCATTTTTAAATCATTACTACCATCGCCAATAACGATAGCTTGTTTCGGAGCAATCTCTAAATGGCTACATGTTTGCTCGACAATCCGCGCTTTGGCAGTACCATCGATGATGTCACCGATCACTTTGCCAGTTAGTTTGCCGTGCTCAATTTCCAGGGTATTGGCATAGGCAAAATCTAAGTTCAGTCGGTTTTTTAATCTATCGGTAAAAAAAGTAAACCCACCCGAGACTAATAGTGTTTTGATATGCAGTTGCTGTGCCGCATGTAATAAAGTTTCCGCTCCCGGGGAGAGGCGCAGGCGCTCTGTATAGACCCGTTCTAATGCAGTTTGCTCAAGTCCTTTTAGCCAAATCAAGCGATTGTTTAATGCCGTTTTGAAATCAGCATTTGGATTGTTCATCAGTGCTGCGGTAGCTTCCGCAACTTCGGCTTTACGTCCACAAAAATCAGCGATCTCATCTAAACACTCGATCGTAATCAGGGTGGAGTCCATATCCATCACTAATAGGCGAAAATCTTGTAGCTTGGTTTGATTGGGCAGATAAGCATAATCAAGTTGTTGCTGTGTGCAGTAATTGGCGATAGCCTGCTGTGCTTCTGGCGCGAGAGATGAGCATAAACGTGCCATGACACGCTGATCAGATGATGTGTGCCAATCATGCGCTTGACTCTGTGTCAGTTGCGTAATCTCCTGCTGCTGTTTCGGATGCAGGGCGCTAGTGCTTTGTATGGTTTGACGAAAGGATAAGGCTGACATAAGTGATGTTGAATGTATGTTGATTTATGCTTTTAAAAAATTGGCGACTTCGCGAATTTTGTCTATCCGTGCTTGTAGCAAGGGCAAAGCGCTGGTGATTTTCAGTTTATCTTGGCCGGCAAGCTGTATATGTTTGTGAGTTTGCACAAGTTGAATGATACGTCCTGGGTCGATAGGTGGCGTTGGGCTAAAGTGTAGTTGAATTTGTTGTGGATTCGCATCGATTTTGCGAATCCCTAATGGCTGGGCGATTAAACGTAAGCGATGGACTTCTAATAGAGCCAAGGCTGTTTCCGGTAATTGACCAAAGCGATCGACTAATTCTTCATGTAGGCCGTGGATGTCATCCATCTGCTCACAGCTTGCCAGACGTTTATACAGTGATAAACGTTCATGTACGTCAGGACAATAATCATCGGGCAGTCTTGCCGCTACACCGAGGTTGATGTCGGTGATCGCCGCCAGTGGTGCCATTAAGTCAGGCTCTTTGCCAGCCTTTAATGATTTAACGGCATTATTCAACATATCGGTATACAGTTGAAACCCGATTTGACTGATATCGCCAGATTGTTTATCCCCTAATACTTCACCTGCGCCACGGATTTCCAGATCATGCATCGCCAGATAAAATCCCGCGCCCAGTTCTTCCATTGCTTGGATGGCTTCGAGCCGGCGTTTCGCTTGTTGGGTCAGTCCTTCAGGGTCGGGAACCAGTAGATACGCATACGCTTGGTGATGTGAGCGTCCGACACGACCACGTAATTGATGCAATTGCGCCAGACCAAATTTATCTGCTCGATGCATCACAATCGTATTAGCACTGGGGACATCAATACCGGTTTCGATAATCGTGGTGCACAACAGTATGTTAAAGCGTTGAGCCACAAAATCACGCATGATATGTTCTAGCTCTCGCTCGGGCATTTGTCCATGGGCGATGCCGATATGTGCTTCGGGAATCAGCTGGTTTAATTGTGCCAGACGGTTATTGATGGTATCGACCTCATTGTGCAGGAAATAAACCTGCCCGCCTCTTTTTAATTCGCGCAAAATGGCTTCGCGGATGATGCTATCACTTTCGCGTTGGACAAAAGTTTTAATCGCTAAACGTTTTTGTGGTGCGGTGGCAATTACAGAAAAATCACGCAGACCTTCCAGTGCCATGCCTAAGGTACGTGGAATCGGGGTGGCAGTCAGTGTCAGCATATCGACTTCTGCGCGTAAGGTTTTCAGTGCTTCTTTTTGCCGCACACCGAAGCGATGT
>JBIKXM010000137.1:0-4168 GCA_044355755.1 Burkholderiaceae bacterium
TCCTTATGTTATTGATTTTATTATCGATTTGGCGCGTCGCTGTCAGCACCGTGTGATGGTTCGATTAGTCAAAGGGGCATATTGGGACAGTGAAATTAAACGTGCTCAGGTTGAAGGCTTAGAGGATTATCCGGTCTATACTCGCAAAGTGCATACAGATATTTGCTATTTAGTTTGTGCTAAAAAAATGTTGGCGGTGGCCGATATTATTTATCCGCAATTTGCTACGCATAATGCTCATACTGTGGCCGCAATCGCTACCATTGCGCAACATAGTCAACACCATGGGCTGGCGCATCAATATGAATTTCAATGCTTACATGGCATGGGGGAAATGCTATACGATGCAGTACAGCAACAGCTTGGGCGTGCCTGCCGCATCTATGCCCCGGTTGGCAGTCATCAAACCTTATTGCCTTATTTAGTCCGACGGCTATTAGAAAATGGTGCAAATACGTCATTTGTTAATCAGATCGCTGATAATGCAATCGCAATCGATAATTTAATTGCCGACCCTTATGCAATCGTAAAAAAAATGGGGCCGCAGCCGAGCCCCCATCCTAAAATACCTTTACCGCGTGATTTATATCGCATCGATAACCAGTTATCGCGGATTAACTCATTCGGTATTGATCTGAGTGATGAACAACAGTTAAGAGCGCTAACTACAGCCTTAGATCAAAAAAACAAAGCGCATAGGTTGGCTGTACCTATCGTCGATGAGGCGCACAACACTTCAGTTTCGGATAAGGTCAAGCCTATTCTTAATCCTGCTGATCATCGAGATATTGTCGGTCATGTGCAAGATGCAACCCCACTAGATATTGATAAGGCTATACAATCGGCCAAGCTGGGAGTACAACAGTGGTCTAATAAGGCTCCTGTAGATCGCGCAGCAATCTTGGAAAATGCCGCAGCACTCCTTGAGGTACAGCGTGCGATTTTCATTGCACTAGCTGTCAGAGAGGCCGGGAAAAGTATCGTCAATGCTATCGGTGAGGTGCGAGAAGCGATCGATTTTTTACGTTATTACGCTTGGCAATTGCGCACTGAGAAATTTTTACAAGATGGTACGTTACCACTCGGCCCCATAGTGTGCATCAGCCCATGGAATTTCCCTTTAGCTATCTTTATCGGCCAAATTAGCGCAGCATTAGCGGCCGGAAACTCCGTGTTAGCCAAGCCAGCAGAACAGACACCATTAATTGCAGCACAAGCGATACATCTTTTACACCGAGCCGGTGTTCCACGATGCGCTCTGCAAATGTTACCTGGCGCTGGGGAAAGAGTTGGCCAGGCACTGGTTCAGTCAAATGAGATAGCTGGTGTCATGTTTACAGGGTCAACGACTGTAGCCCGAGTTATCCAACAGCAATTAGCTGGTCGGCTCAATCAATATGGTCAGCCACTGACTTTAATAGCCGAAACAGGTGGGTTGAATGCCATGATAGTTGACTCATCTGCTTTGCCGGAACAGGTTGTTAGGGATGTCTTGCAATCTGCCTTTGATTCGGCGGGCCAACGCTGTTCAGCATTGCGTATCTTGTGTTTGCAGGAGGAAATTGCTGACGCAATAGTGGCGATGTTAAAAGGTGCGATGCAGGAGTTAACGATTGGAGACCCGGCATATTTAGCCACAGACATTGGGCCTGTGATTGACGCAGAAGCCTACACGCATATTCGTGCTTATATCCAAAAGATGCGGGATAACAACTGCCCTGTTTATCAAGCTAATAGACAAATAGCCGCGCAGCATGCCACTTTTATTCCGCCCACCCTGATTGAAATTGCTACGGTTGATGCATTACAGGAAGAAGTATTTGGCCCAGTATTACATATTGTGCGCTACCAACGCACACAACTTGATACCCTCATTCATGCAATTAATGCACTCGGCTATGGTCTGACGATGGGCGTGCATACAAGAATTGATGAAACCGTGAAGCGTATTTGCGCAAAAGCCCAAATTGGCAATCTGTATGTCAATCGCAATATGATTGGTGCGGTAGTCGGCGTCCAGCCATTTGGTGGGCAAGGTTTATCTGGAACCGGCCCGAAGGCCGGTGGTGCATTCCTCTTAAGACGCTTATTGGCTCAAGAAAGTAGATTAGAGGTCGAACAAAACAGCGAATTGGCTTCATTGCCCACCAGCTTATTAAGCGCAGAGATCCTCGATCAACAGATAACGAGTAATATGCATAGTTTATGTACATGGTTACATAACCATCAATACACTGCATTAGCTGATATTGGTCATCTTTGGTTACACCATATCGCACGTCCAGGAAGAAAATGGTTCTTACCGGGGCCCACTGGCGAAGAAAATAGCTATAGCTTGCTGCCACGTGGAGCAGTACTTTGTTTTGCAGATACGCAGACTAACTTACTACTGCATACATTGGCTTGCTTAAATAGTTCTAATCGTGCTTTATGGTTAGCTAACCCAGCTAATCGTTCTCTATATACAGAGTTACCGGATGAAATTAAAAAAAATGTTCAGATTGTTGCTTTTGAAGAAAATGATCTGTTTAATAACGAACTCACTCACTGTCCAGATGTTGTGCTCTTTTCTGGGGCGCTGGAAAAATTTCATTTGTTATCACAGCATAGCTCAAACTGGCCAGGTGCATTGAAGCAAATTATCATCTTGCAAATTGATAGCATACAAGGGAATAATGGCCTTCTTGGGTCAAAACAACAGCAGCTAACCAATCAGTCTTGGTCAGCGTTAAGTACGAAATTGATGCATGAGCAAGTATTAAGCATAAATACTGCGGCAGCAGGGGGGAATGCTAGTTTAATGGTAGTCGGTTGATATCCTTGGTCTGGTTTTATTTTTAAATAGTAAGGAGCTTTGTCAGATGAAATTTGGTCTATTAGCCCGTCATACAAGACAGTCATACATATGTATTAGTGCTGCTCTATTTTTATTCAACCAGGCTGCCATGGCAGAGATTGAAGAAATAAAAATTGGGTTTTCGGCGCCATTAACTGGAGCACAGTCGCATTATGGGAAAGATATGCAAAATGGGATTGTGCTTGCCTTTGAGCAGGTCAACCAAAGCAAGCCGCGTATTGCTGGCCGGGAAGTGAAATTTATTTTGTTATCTGAGGATGATCAGGCTGACCCGAAAACTGCGACTACGGTTGCGCAGCGTTTAGTCGATAGCAAAATAAAAGGCATGTTAGGGCATTTTAATTCTGGTACCACTATTCCAGCATCAGGTGTTTATCATCAAGCCGGGATACCGCAAATTGCGATGGCGACAGCGCCTGAATATACCGAACAGGGATATAAAACCACATTTCGCATGATGACCTCAGATACTCAGCAAGGTACGGTGATGGGGAGTTACGCTGTTAATAAGCTAGGCTTGAAAAATATAGCGATTGTTGATGATAGAACAGCGTATGGACAAGGTCTTGCAGATCAGTTTGAGAAGGCAGTGCGAGCAGCGAAGGGCAACATAGTCAGGCGTGAATATACAAATGACAAAGCAGTTAACTTCAAAGCAATTATTACCAACCTAAAAAAATCTAAACCTCAGGCTATATTTTATGGTGGAGCAGAGGGGCAATCGGGTCCATTGCTAAAACAAATTCGTGAACTAGGTATTAAAGCGGTTTTCATCTCTGGTGAAATGTCTAAGACAGATCGATTTATCCAGTTGGCAGGAGCGCAAGCAGCAGAAGGAGCGATTGTTTCTCTGGCTGGGTTGCCGTTAAAAGATATGCCTGGAGGGATGGAGTATCAAAAAGACTATCAGAAACGTTTTGGTGCAGCAGTTGAACTCTATTCTCCCTATGCTTATGACGGCGCTATGGCCTTGTTAACAGCAATACGCAAGGCAGATTCAAGCGATCCGCAAAAATATCTACCGGTCTTAGCGAATATCGATATGTTGGGTGTAACGACTAAACATATCCGATATTCAAACAATGGGGATTTAAAAAGCGCCACAGTGACTGTCTATAAGGTGGAAAATGGCCGCTGGAAGACCCTGGAGAGTATTGCTGGGAGATAATAAAAAAACTTATGATTATCAACATGCACCGGGATGGCAGAGCCATCCCGGTAAATAATATTTTTTGTATTGGCAGAAACTATGCTGCACATATTACTGAACTAGGTAATCGGCAAGAAGCGCAGCCTTTGGTATTCATCAAG
>JBIKXM010000138.1:0-4156 GCA_044355755.1 Burkholderiaceae bacterium
CAACACGCCAAGTTAAATTACTGCTTAGAATCGATACAGCAATTGAAGTAGACTACTTTAAACAAGGTGGTATTTTGCCTTTTGTCTTGCGTCAACTGCTGGCAGCCTAATCTTGGGCTAATCAGCCAGTCATACTTACTGCGCACGCCACCTTCTTGTACAAGTTGCGCAGTAAGTAACCCCCATCATGTCTGGTGCCTTGCACCTGATGCGCCAATCGGTGGGGATGACTTCAACCTAAGTTTGATGTATGCAACAAAGCCATATTCAGACAACGTGGCACCGAGCTCAACTTCACCCGCTTACCTAATTAAATCAGGAGCTCCATTCCGTAATAGTTCAGTTAATGGATCAGCGATTTTTTGAACTGGTGTAGGGGCATCTTTCAGATTACAATTCTCCATGGCATATTTCTTTTTGTTGATGATGTTCTTGCCGAACGATCAACAGGGTACGCCATCCAATTTATTTTTCCATACACCCGATTCGACTATAACTCCGAGATAAGCCACCTTATTTAAAATGGCGATGTCTGAAAGGCGGGGGCCAATATTTATTCGTGTGATGTTTTGTGTGATAGTGATCAAAGTTTTGCGGCTTTAAGCCCTGTTTTTCATGTTGACGCTCTCCGAAATTCCTGCTTCAATTCTGCAGCCTCTAAAACGGGCTAGCTGACACAAGCGCCAGAGGCCCTTGTTGTGCGTTGTCATCATTACGATGCTGGTGGGCTGGCAGCCACTGGTGTCCGGTGCCGCAACTCGAAACGAAGCGTTTTTCGGGCAGCAAGATTTGCGAGGTTCCCTTTCCGATAATTTCCCGGGCAATGCCGGCTTGGGCCTTGAGGCTATTGACGATGCTATCTATCGGCACTCCGCTGTTGTGGTCGCTCTTTGCGGCTTTTGTTGTGGTTGCGCTGGCAATCGACTTATTTGCAATGAACCGCCAAGGTGCTCACGTAGTGAGCATTCGCGAGGCGACAGTCTGGTCGCTCATCTGGGTTGCGGTATCCTTCCTTTTTGTAGGCTGGCTATGGTGGTATCTCGGGGGCATGGGCTCCGATCTTGCAGCCCGCGAATTGGCTGATGCCAAGGCTTTGGAGTTCATTACCGGCTACCTGGTGGAAAAGGCCCTGGCCGTTGACAACATCTTTGTATTTTTGATGTTGTTTACCTACTTTGCGGTACCACCTGCGTTTCAAAAGCGGGTGCTCATGATCGGAATTTTAGGCGCCCTGGTCTTGCGCACTATCATGATTCTGATCGGTGCCTGGCTGATCTTGCAGTTCCACTGGGTCATGTACGTTTTTGGCGCATTCCTGGTCTTTACTGGCGTGAAGATGTGGTGGGCGGCAGGCCAAGAGCCTGATCTCGATAACAACCCAGCGCTTCGCTGGATCAACCGCCATATGAAAATTGCACCCAGCTATGACGGTGAGAAATTTTTCACCGTCGTCAATGGCGTCAAGATGGCGACACCCTTGTTTGTGGTGATTCTGCTCATTGGCATTGTGGATTTGGTCTTTGCGGTCGACTCGATTCCCGCAATTTTTGCCATCACGACCGATCCATTTATCGTGCTGACATCGAATGTGTTCGCAATTCTCGGGCTTCGGGCGATGTATTTCCTGCTTGCGGGCATGCACGAGAAGTTTCACTTGCTTTCTTACGGACTTGCCATCGTGCTGGTGTTTATCGGAACCAAGATGTTGCTCATCGACCTCTACAAAATTCCTATCCTCTGGTCCTTAGGCTTTACGATCACCACCTTGGTAGTCACGATGATGCTGTCGCTTCGTATTCCGCCAAGGGCAGGCCATACGGGAACAGCCTTCCCGTTCAAGCCCAAGAAGCCCGCTGATTAGGGGCGTGTTGACGGAAAATTGCCTCAGTCAGTGTGAGAAAATGGCGGCACTTAAAAAGGTGTCGCCATGAAATCCCTCGAAACACTCGTTGAGCGGGTTATTTGCGTCAGCCGCTGGATCATGGTGGTCTTCTACATTAGTCACGCGGTTGCACTTTTGCTTTACGCTATATCCTTTGGCCTGAAGTTTTACAAGATCGCCCTTCAAATGCCAGGCATGACCGATGCGAACATGATTTTGGCAATCTAGCACTCATTGATGCGGCTATGGTTGCGAGCCTTATTGTGATAGTCATGCTCTCAAACTATGAAAACCTCATTTCTGTATTAGAAAAGTGGTTATAGTTAGGCACACCAAATACAAAAAAGCCGAGAGGTAAAACTCTCAGCTTTTTTAATCACTAAGAACAGGATGACATCAAAGAAATGTATCCCTATTCTTTATCGTGTTTACCAGACATTATCTGGCAATTTATTACTTAACTCAGGAATACTATCTCGACGAAATTTCGGTACTTTGATTCCTTGCTGCCGTTGCTTCTTATAATCTTCCCATGCCAATATTGCATAACGCACGAGCAGAGTAATAGCAATCAAATTGAGCAATGCCATCAATGCCATACTAAGATCAGCCATATCTAAGATCAGTGGCAAACTCATAATGCTGCCAAACAACACCATAAACAAAAAGCCAATTCTAAAAATCAACATCGTCAATGGATGGCGGGACAGAAAGCGAATATTCCCTTCTGTAAAAGCATAATTACCAATCAGAGTAGAGAATGAAAACAGGAAAATAATGATGGCTAAAATACCATTACCAAGAGGTCCAATTTGACTTGTTACAGCACGCTGCGTCAATACCGCACCCTCCATGCCACTACCCGGTAAATATTGACCAGAAAGCAGAATCATTATTGCTGTTGCAGTGCAAATTACAATCGTATCGATAAAAACACCTAGCATTTGCAAGAGCCCCTGTGTCGCTGGATGGCTAGTTGTTGCAGCTGCAGCAGCATTAGGTGCACTCCCCATACCTGCTTCATTAGAATATAACCCTCGGCGAATCCCCATGGTTAAAGCCTGACTAACGGTATAGCCAGCGATTCCCCATGCAGCCTGTTCCAAGCCAAAGGCACTACGAAAAATAAGTGCAAACATCGCAGGAATCCCCTCAAAATTGAGGATAACAATATATCCAACCAAAAGAATATAAGCCAATGCCATTACGGGCACAATTAATTGCGCCAAACGCATAACCCGCTGCACACCACCAAAAACTAATGGTGCAGTTGATAACGTCAATACAATACCAATGACTTCTTTAGGCACAGCAAAGGCATGGTAAAAAGCATCGGCAATAAAATTCGATTGCAGAGCATTAAAAGCCAAGCCAAACGTAAAAATAAGTGCAACTGCAAATACGGTTCCTAACATCGGCAAGCCGAGACCTATACGAATATAGTAAGCCGGTCCACCTTGGAAATATGGCTTACCTGGAACAGGAACCTTGAAAATTTGTGCCAGCGTCGCTTCGACAAAAGCCGAAGACATCCCCAACAACGCAGTAATCCACATCCAAAATATAGCACCGGGACCACCTGCGCTTAATGCAATGGCCACCCCAACAATGTTACCGCTGCCCACACGACCAGCTAAACCCGTGGCAAAAGCTTGAAACCCAGTAATTCCGGTACCTGCACCACTACCACTACGCTTTAATATACGAATACTATGAGGCAAGGCAAACAGCTGAATAAAGCCGAGGCGAAATGTAAAGTAGATCCCCACACCCAGTAATAAATAAACAAGTACCTGATTCCAAAGCAATCCATTTAGAAAATGAATCGCTGGCCCAAGCATTTTTTCTATGTAAACCATCTAATACCTCCAAGACAATTGCACAATGCTATGCAATCAAAATTGAGCGCAGCTAAATCAAGAACGCTACTTAACTAAACGGCTTGCGTTCGACAATTAATCGCTTCGAGTCAAGCAGCAATCTTAACGCTACCAGGGCGCGATATTAATCGTTTTTTCAATTAATTAATACATACACAAAATAATTTTTAAAGTAGAAAATTGTTTTCATGCTGCAAATTTTAATCTTTCCAAATAAATCACTTTTCATTGCTAAATAAGGCTCTCCAAAAAAAGTGAGCGTTTCAGCCTAGGGTCTGTTGACGTTTTGAAATAAGAGGTTGAAAGGGAGGAGCAAACTCGTAATATTGGAGTTCTGACACAACAACAAAACGAGTTTGCAATGCTCCGATTACTGCTCAGTGATGAGCTATGG
>JBIKXM010000139.1:0-4144 GCA_044355755.1 Burkholderiaceae bacterium
GTAATGGTTGTTGAAGATCATGGTTTGGTCTCTGATGGGATTGAAAATTTATTGACTTCGCACTTCGATATGCAGATAGTTAGCCGCATCAATAATGGATTAGATGTCTATAAAGCATGCCAGCAGAATTTGCCAAACCTGGTCTTGATGGATTTATGCTTACCCGGTATGAGTGGCTTAGATGTCATTGAGCGTTTAAAAAAACGTTGGCCTGATTTGTGTATCGTCGTTTTGACTGCGCAAGATCAACAGTGTGTAGTGCATCAAGCGATTGCTGCCGGCGTGCAAGCTTATGTTCTTAAACAAAGCAACCGCTATGTGTTATTTGCTGCACTAAAATCGGCGATAGCAGGTATGAGGTTTATTGATCCCGCTTTGAACATCAAAGTATCCTCAGTCAAAAACAGTCTCCCAGAAAAAGAAAGTCTAACGAAACGTGAAAAGCAGACTTTGAAATTAATTTCAGAAGGGAATAAAAATAGTGATATTGCTGAGAAATTATCAATTAGTTTAAAGACTGTGGAAACACATAGGCTTAATTTAATGAAAAAATTGGACGCGCATAATGTTGCGGAATTGATTATGCGTTCGCGCAGTCTAGGCTTGGTACTCTTATAATTTTTGCTTAGTCTGTCTCCGGTACCAGCACAATACTGAAATAGCAGCACTTCACGTTGTTGCGCTAGATACTCTGCACAACAACTCTGTATAAAGTCTCCCAGGAAGTGCTGTCCCACCTCAAACCAGAGTGACACTACTCACTCAATTCAAACAAGTTAAGCCAGCTTCCGAGATTGCCGCACTACATGATTGGTGGTTTGAATACGACCAATATCAACACGATCAGCAATAACAAGACAGGCACCTCATTAAACCAGCGATACCAGCGGTGAGAATGGGTATTGCGACCTTCGACAAATTTGCGTAATAAGCGTCCGCAGGCATGATGATAACCAAGCAACAGTACCGTCATCAGCAGCTTGATCGATAACCACATTTGTCCCTGCCCAATGCCGTACTCTAGCGATAACCAGGCACCAAAAAATAATGCCGGCACTGCTAGTATCGACATAAAACGATATAGTTTCTGCGCCATTAACAATAAACGCGCTTGCACTGCCACTTGCGCATCCAAGGCAAGATTGACAAAAATGCGTGGCAAATAAAATAAACCAGCAAACCAAGAGATTACAAATAAAATATGAAAAGTCTTCAGCCACAACATAAATACTCCTACTCTGTCTATCATTCACTAATAATTATTCAGATCACAAATACATTTACGCGGTATTAATCGCGGCATACGCAAATGCAAGCCTCAAATCAAATTCGTATTTGCCCACTCCCAAGTACGACATACTTCAATGATGTCAGACCCGCCAAACCAACTGGTCCACGTGCATGCAATTTATCATTGGAAATGCCAATTTCTGCACCTAAACCATATTCAAATCCATCTGCAAAACGAGTCGATGCGTTTACCATCACACTGGCTGAATCGACTTCTCGTAAAAAGCGCATGGCTTGCGTATAATTTTCAGTAACAATAGCGTCAGTATGCGCAGAACCATATTGATTAATATGTGTAATCGCTGCATCAATATCCTCCACTATACGAATCGATAAGATTGGCGCCAGATATTCTGTGCGCCAATCCTCCTCTACCGCCCTCACTAAATTAGTTAATCCATGTTTACTCAGTAAATCGAATGTCATCGGGCAGCATCGCAATTCAACCTGTTTTGTTTGGTAGATGCTTGCCAGGGCCGGCAATAAGGTAGGCGCAATCTGGCGATGCACTATTAAGGTTTCCATCGTATTACAAGGAGCATAACGCTGTGTTTTCGCGTTATCACATATACGTAAAGCTTTATCAAAATCAGCCTCAGCATCAACGTATACATGACAGATACCCTCTAAATGTTTAATCATCGGTACACGTGCCTCTTGTATCAAACGCGCGATTAAGCTTTTACCACCCCGCGGCACTAATACATCAATATATTCTGGCATACGAATCAGCATACCTACCGCATCACGGTCTGTTGTTTCGATCATTTGTACTGCATGTATCGGCAGATCAGCGGCAACTAAACCCTGCTGTACGAGCCGCGCTAGTGCGCGATTTGAGTGAATCGCTTCAGAACCACCGCGCAAGATAACCGCATTCCCTGATTTCAGACATAAAGCGGCAGCATCGACTGTCACATTCGGCCTGGCCTCATAGATCATACCGACGACGCCGAGTGGTACACGCATTTGACCCACTTGAATACCAGATGGACGCATACGTAAATCGGTAATCTCACCAATCGGATCAGGCAACGCCGCTATTTGTGCGAGCCCGTCAGCCATACGCACAATCATATCTTGCGTCAAGCGTAATCGATCTAAAAAAGCAAGGTCACATCCTTGCTGTTGTGCTTGACTCACATCTTTCGCATTTGCCTCGAGCAACATCGATGACTGTTTAGATAATTCTTCAGCAATAGCTGATAACGCTTGATTTTTGGCAGCGCTTGAAGCACTCACTAATAAACGCGAGGCAGCACGGGCACGCTGCCCCATTTCAATTAAAGACTGTTGCAAAGTTGTTTGTTCTTGGTTCATCGAAAACGCTCAAATTAAAAATGAATAAACTAAATTACATACGAACATACTATTCGAGATATTGCTCAACTGTCATGAGCGAGTTCAAGACAGAGCACCTGCAACGGAAGAACCGGAATGTACAGGCCATACATGAAGATTCCGAGCGGCGCGCAACACAGTATTTGGCTCGTGCAGGAGATTGTGCAGTAGCTCTATTTAAAGAGTATGGCTACGATCCCCTCTCGCAAAACCAGATAAATGTGCGTCAATCCCGCGTGTACACGCGATGACCTTAAACAGCTCTCCCATTTCCGCCTCAGACGTCAATTGTTGCACTGCCTTGGCTTGAGGTAGGAAACGTGCAG
The DNA here is from genome assembly GCA_044355755.1 of Burkholderiaceae bacterium. Lineage (GTDB taxonomy): Bacteria > Pseudomonadota > Gammaproteobacteria > Burkholderiales > Burkholderiaceae > JADYYQ01. The sequence continues at coordinate 2,958 of JBIKXM010000139.1, forward strand.
CATCGCGTGCATCAAACTGGCTTAGTCGCGTTAATAATCCGGCATTCAATAGAAAACGTGCTTGACTGGTATAACCTATTAAATCAAGCCCACTTTGGCACATTGCATCGGCAATCGCAGAAAAGTTAATATGCGCGGTTAAGTCTGCTTCGCCTGGGTGAAACAGGGGGTCAATCGACGCTTGATGACGATAGTGCGTCATCAGAGTCCCTTGAAGACGCTGCGGATGGTAGTACTCAGCCCCTGGAAAGCCATAGTCGATGAATAACATCAAACCGCGCTCTAATTTATCCGCCAACGTTCGTATAAAAGCTTGAGCACGTACATGGGTTTCCGTTAAGTAATCCTGTGTACCAGGTAACTGCGCTAACACCTCGGGCACATCGGTACATTGTTGATCTTGCCAAATCAAGTAGGGTGAGGCATCCTGCCAACTAATCCCGCGCTCATACCACACGCTATTTTTACGAATATATAGTTGTACAGGTATCGCATCTAAAACTTCATTACCTAAAATTAGGCCACTGATCTTATACGGAAGTGCATCTAACCAAACAATTTTTTTAAGCAAATGTGGATAGGCCGATAAAGCTTTCTGCACATTTTGTTGCTGACGCAACCGTAATACCGCGGATAACTCAACTATCGCATACTGCTGTATCTCGATGCCTTGCTGATCCCAGGCCAATAACAAATCGATAGCTAATTGCCCGCTGCCTGCACCAAGCTCTAACACATGCTGAAGATCATGGTCCTGCATCGTCTGCGCCAAAGTATCAGCTAAACTTTGCGCAAACAACGGCGTCAATTCAGGCGCTGTAATAAAATCGCTGCCATCTTTAGAAAAAAAGCCAATTTTTCTTTGGTAATTTGCGTAATAGCCTAATTCGGGGGTATACAGCACACTGTCCATATACTCTGAAAAAGGTAGCCAATTGTGTGTCTGCATAATACGCTGGCGCAAAAAGGCCAACATTGGCGAAATAGGTAAATTCATTTTGATACACCACTCATTTAACCCTACATAACTAAGGGTTTTATATTCTTTGGACTATTTTATAGTGAACTCAAATACTTCCGCAGACAATCTTTATACTCCAGCCACTCAGCCTGCGATTGCTTTAGTGACCGGAGCCGGTCGTCGAATTGGTAAAGCCATCAGTTTAGGACTAGCACGGGCCGGCTGG
>JBIKXM010000140.1:0-4115 GCA_044355755.1 Burkholderiaceae bacterium
TATTGTGCCTTGTTGCGGCATCAATACACGAAAATAGCGCATCAATAAAGCAGTGCCTACAGAAGCTTAATCTGTGCTGTGTAGGCAGCGGCAAAGATATAACGCTGCCTCAGCCCACATACCGGTCGCAAAAGCATACTTTACTGGCAAATTTTGCCTAAGCTGCAATTGACAGCCGCAGTACAATCATCGCTAATTTCATAAAAAGATTATTTTAAAGGATAGGAGTATTATCATGCTGGACCAGGAAGGCTTTCGAGCGAATGTCGGCATTGTTCTACTAAACAAAAAAAACCAAATATTTTTAGGTAAACGTATCGGTGAACTGTCTTGGCAATTACCTCAAGGAGGGATTAAATCCGGCGAATCACCCGAACAAGCGATGTTACGCGAGTTATATGAAGAAGTGGGATTATTGCCAGAACATGTGACCGTCTTAGGCAGAACACGTGACTGGCTGCGCTATGAGGTACCTGAGCAGTATGTACGCCGCGACATTAGAGGCCACTATCGAGGACAAAAACAAATTTGGTTTTTATTAAAGATGTTAGGACAAGATAGCGATATCCAGTTACTAAACAATCCAAAACCAGAATTTGATGCTTGGCGCTGGGAAGAATACTGGCAAGCACCTGATCTCGTTATCGATTTCAAAAAACAAGTTTATCAACTGGCCCTGGAAGAACTAGAGCAGTTTATTAACACGCAGTCTTTCACCCCCAGCACCTAAGACAGACCGGCCTCGATACAGTACAAAAACAGCGCTCCGCTTGCGCGGCGCAAACCGCTTTATACGACATCTTACTTGTGCAAAATTAACTCACGATGATTCCAGTTAGACATGCCGATAAAGCATCGCACCAGTGACACACAACAGCGCAGCAGATTTGCCGATCAGTTGCGTTGTCTCACTGATACTACGCTTCCAAAACTTCAGACACATCCAAGGCATCGATTCGCTAGCGCAGTTTTGCAGCAACGCTATTACGTAACAATCACCAGATTATCCCGATGAATCAACTCCGGCTCGCTGATATATCCGAGTATTTTCTGAATTTCGCTAGAAGTATGCCGAGCAATTAAACGCACCTCTGCTGCAGAATAATTACTAATACCACGCGCAACTTCTGTTCCTTGTAACGTCAAACAAGCGATCACGTCACCACGGGTAAATTCACCATTCACCTCTGCCACCCCTATGGGTAAGAGTGACTTACCCTCACTGACCAATTTATATTGTGCACCTGCATCAATCACCACATGCCCACGCATTTGCAGATGATTTGCGATCCATTGCTTACGTGCCGATAAGACTGCTGTGGTAGCCAATAATTGCGTACCAATACACTCACCCATAGCCAAACGCACGAGTATCTTATCTGCACGTCCACAGGCAATCACCGTGTGCGCACCTAATTGGGCGGCACGCTTGGCAGCTAAAATCTTAGTCAACATACCGCCGCGCCCTAATGGCCCGCCACCGCCAGCAATTTTTTCTAACTCAGGGTCACCCGCCTGCGCTTCTGGGATCAATGTTGCATCAGGGGCATAGCGAGGATCGGCCGTTAATACCCCTGCTTGGTCGGTCAGAATAACCAAAGCATCCGCATCAATTAAATTACTGACTAAAGCAGCTAAAGTATCATTGTCACCGAATTTAATCTCATCAGTGGCCACCGTATCATTCTCATTAATGATGGGAATAACGCCTAAATGGAGTAATGTTTGCAGAGTTGAACGTGCGTTCAAATAACGCTCTCGATCAGCAAAATCAGCATGGGTCAGCAAGATCTGGGCTGCGCATAAACCGTGCTCATTAAAACTATTTTGATAAATTTGTGCCAGGCCCATCTGCCCTACTGCAGCCGCTGCTTGCAATTCATGTATTCGTGTGGGGCGAACCGTCCAAGATAAACGACGCATACCCTGTGCAATCGCCCCCGAACTAACCAAGACAATCTCTTTACCCATTTGGCGTAAGCTGGCTATTTGCGCGACCCAAGCATCAATCGCCGGCTGATCAACCCCCTGGCCATTATTTGTTACTAAGCTAGAACCCAGTTTAACAATTAAACGTTGCGCTCTTTTTATCACCGACTGCATTTAGCTATACATCCTCACCGCGAATAAAGCGCGGGTCCTTCTCTAACTCCTCGGCAATTTCCGCAGTTTGTCTGAGCGTGTTCAGGTATTGCTGAATCGCGAAACATAATTCCCGGCATCCCTCGCCGGTTAGAGCTGAAATCGTATAGACAGGCCCTTGCCAATCAAATTGCTTAACAAATTCAGCAACATAAGCCGATTTATCAGCCCCACTGGGCAATACATCAACCTTATTTAGCACTAACCAGCGCGGCTTGTTATACAACGTAATATCGTATTTCCGCAATTCTTCTACAAGCGCTTGAGCTTGTGCAACAGGATTAATCGCCTCATCAAATGGCGCGATATCAACAATATGCAACAACAAGCGCGTGCGTTGCAAATGCTTTAAGAACTGCAAACCCAGTCCAGCACCCTCAGATGCGCCTTCAATCAGACCAGGAATATCAGCAATCACAAAGCTATGCTCTGCCTCAATCCGCACCACACCTAAATTCGGATGTAAAGTAGTAAACGGATAATCAGCAATCTTGGGACGCGCATTCGAGACAGAAGTAATAAAAGTTGACTTACCCGCGTTCGGCATACCCAACAGTCCTATATCTGCCAGAATTTTAAGCTCGAGATGCAACATCCGGCGCTCGCCTGGACGCCCACTTGTCTTTTGTCGCGGCGCTCGATTAGTACTTGATTTGAAATGCAAATTACCCCAGCCACCGCTGCCGCCTTGTGCCAGGCATACCTTCTGGTCGTGTTCAGTTAAGTCGGCAATCCGCTCGCCCGTTTCTAAGTCGCTAATCAGCGTCCCAACCGGCATACGCAACAGAATATCTTTGCCCGCAGCCCCATAACAATCGGAACCACGCCCATTTTCACCCGAGGGAGCCAAGTGCTTTTTGGCATAACGGTAGTCTATTAATGTATTAATATTACGATCAGCCACAGCATAAATACTGCCACCGCGTCCGCCATCCCCGCCATCAGGCCCACCGAAGGGAATAAACTTTTCCCGGCGCATAGATGCACTGCCATCACCGCCATCACCAGCGATAACCTCTATGCGAGCTTCATCAATAAATTTCATAATAGAACAACTTATAAGAAAAAAGCCTCGCTACGTGCGAGGCTTGGATTTTGAGCGGTGTAGAACTTGCACAAAGCAGCCCCAACTGAGTTGTACCTCTTTGCCAGACTAAGCCTTGAAGGCTCTATACCAAGAAAAATGGCACAGTACCAGCGGGCTATCAAGAGTTGCTGCACAATGCACTACTCTGTTGGCACAAGGCCGAGAAGCGCATTCTGTGGTCGCTAGCTTGGCTACGAGAAGCATGCTGCGCAAATCGCGCCAGTCAATATAATCCGTTAATTTTTTACGGGTGGTACAACCGTCACGTATGACTTATTGGACGCACCTTTAATGCCAAACTGAACATGACCATCCACTAAAGCATACAATGTGTGGTCTTTACCTAATCCGACATTACGTCCAGGATGAACACGGGTACCACGCTGGCGCACAATAATGCCGCCTGCCAAAATGGATTGGCCACCGAATACTTTAACGCCTAAGCGTTTCGATTCCGAGTCACGGCCATTGCGCGTAGAGCCGCCGCCTTTTTTCTGTGCCATTTTTTAATCCTTTAATACAAAACAAGATGAACTGATTAAGCCGGCTGAATCGATTCGATCAACAATTCCGTAAAATTTTGACGATGGCCTTGGCGCTTCTGATAATGCTTACGGCGCCGCATTTTGAAAATTTTGACCTTGTCATGCCGGCCATGAGAGACAACCGTTGCTTTTACGGTCGCACCACTCAAAATCGGTGCACCAAGTTTGATACCCTCACCCGCACCAATCGCTAAAACTTGGTCGAGCGTGATCACAGAGCCAATGTCTGCCGGTATCTGTTCTATTTTAAGTTTTTCGCCGGGACGCACTTTATATTGCTTGCCACCGGTTTTTATGACCGCGTACATTGTAAAAACCTCGCTGAGTAAATAAAAATTACA
>JBIKXM010000141.1:0-4111 GCA_044355755.1 Burkholderiaceae bacterium
CTAGGCCCAAAATGCCGCATGGTCTAAGTAGTCAGGCCGTTTAGGTCAAGCTAAAGTCATAGTCGATAGTCAGCGGCGCATGGTCAGAAAATTTCTGTTCTTTGTAAATATTGACAGCCTGTGCCATGTGCGCGAACCCAGGTGTAGCAATCTGATAGTCAATTCGCCAGCCTACATTTTTGGCGTAGGCGGCGCCGCGATTGCTCCACCAGGTATATTGCTCGGGGCGTGGGTCTTGTTGCCGAAATACATCCACATAACCGACTTGATCAAATAGATAGGTAAGCCATGCGCGTTCCTCTGGGAGGAAGCCGGAGTTTTTCAGGTTACCTTTCCAGTTTTTTAAATCAATTTCTTGATGCGCGATATTAATATCGCCGCACACCACAACCTCGTAGCCATCGCGTTTAGCTGCGGCATACAGTTGCTGTAAATGCGGTAAGAATACGTCCAGAAAACGAAATTTCGCCAACTGTCGTTCAGGTGCGCTGGAGCCTGATGGAAAGTACACAGAGATAACCACTAAACGTGGGAAACGTAATTCAACATAACGGCCTTCAGCGTCAAACTCAGGCTGGTCAAAGCCGATACGAATAGCCTGAGGTTGGTGACGTGTATACAATCCCGTGCCGCTATAACCTTTTTTTTGTGCGTACTGGAAATATCCCTGGTAGCCTGCTGGTGCGAGCATCTCGGTTGTCATGTCAGGGGCTTGCGCCTTCAGTTCTTGCACGCATAGAAAATCTGCCTGTTGCGACGCGAACCAAGAAAAAAAAGACTTTTGAGTGGCCGAGCGAATGCCATTTAAATTTGTGGTAATAATTTTGAGCATAGATCTTTTTCTGAAAAAATAGTCGTACTATTCCTGATAAAAATATTCGGATTTTCTTATAATCTGTGCAGCAAAATAGAGACACCGACAGCCTTTAAGCAAACAACCATTTAATTTTTTTAAAAAATATTCATCACAATGAGCCTAACATATTCCAATCAGACTACTTCTCTTGATCAAGCGTTTATTCACTTTGCAATCGCTGCCGATGTACTCAGCTTTGGTCAGTTTCAAACTAAAGCAGGCCGTTTATCACCGTACTATTTCAATGCAGGTAAGTTTTATGACGGTTATAGCCTACGTCAGTTGGCGCAGTTTTATGCGAAAAAATTGACTGCCTCGGCACTGCGGTATGACATGCTATTCGGGCCCGCTTATAAAGGTATTGTCTTAGCCAGTGCCACTGCTGTAGGGTTAGCTGAGCAAGGACTAAATATACCTTTTGCGTTTAATCGCAAGGAGGTAAAAAATCATGGTGAAGGGGGCCAGCTGATCGGTGCCCCGTTAAAAGGTCGGGTACTGATTATCGACGATGTGATTTCTGCGGGGATTTCAATTAACGAATCGATTGATATTATCCATTCCGCTGGCGCTACCCCGGCAGGTGTTTTAATTGCCATCGATCGTATGGAGAAAAGTGGTACCGCTACGGATATTGGCGACCTTTCTGCGGTCGAGGAGGTTGCGCGGCGTCATAAGATACCCGTATTGGCGATAGCAACTTTACAAAACCTATTAGATTATCTTGCGCATACCGAAGATCGGCGTTTGCAGGAGTATTTGCCTATGGTGCAGGCTTATCGTGCACGCTATGGCAGCTAAAGAGCGATTCATTATGACGTGATAGCCTAACGATGTTGCGCATTACGCTCATCTCGCCAAAGCCGCTCGGGTCACCTGCCGAGTCGCTCAAGTAGCCGGTAGTCATATCATGCAACACGCTGTTTTTGTGCTGCTAAATATATATCTCGGTTGCGCTGATCTTGCGGTTTGCCGTGTGATGCAATCATCTTACTGCGTAAGCGTTTTCAAATTAAATTTTAAAAAGGATACACAATGAACATAGCAACTTACGCTTTATCTGATTGGTTTAGCACTTGTGGTCAACTACAGCCAGAGGACTTGGCCGGTTTAGCGCGTAGCGGTTTTCGGGCGGTTATTAATAATCGCCCGGATGGAGAGGTCGAAGCCCAGCCAACTAGTGCGGCGCTTGCGGTTGCGGCACAACAGGCCGGTGTCGCTTATGCCCATCTGCCCGTAGTCGGTGGGCAAATTGATGAGCAGCAAATACAAGAAATGACCCAACTATTGCAGACCCTGCCTCGCCCCATCTTGGCATTTTGTCGCTCGGGAACGCGCTCCAGCTATCTATTTCAGTTGACTCAGCACAATACCTGAGCAATTTTGCGTAAGTCCTATAAGAAACAAGCAATAAGATTGAGCAGCATAGTCATATATACACAAAAATGAGACAAAACTATGAAAACTGGACTCGTGCTTGCTGGCGGTGGTGCTCGCGCAGCCTATCAAGTGGGCGTATTAAGTGCAATTAAAGAAATTTTATTGCGTCGGGAGGGCGGTAATTTAAAGTCAGATGCCTTAACACTGCCTTTTGCCGTTTTATCGGGTACCTCAGCTGGAGCGCTGAATGCGGCTGCACTTGCTTGCTATGCTCACAACTTTGTCCAAGCGGTGACAAAACTTGAGCAAACTTGGTCTTTGTTGAAAACCGAACAAGTCTATCGTGTTGACCCATTAGGCTTGTCGATTACTGGTATGCGTTGGTTAGGTACCTTGGCCTTAGGCTGGATAGCGCATCAAAATCCGCAGGCATTATTTGATAACCGACCATTGATCAATTTGATCAACCGCTTGTTTCATCCTAATAAAGTCAATCAAGCTATCCAGCAAGGTTTATTAGAGGCGCTGGCCATCAGTGCGTCAAGCTATACCAGTGGGCAACACATGGTGTTTTTTCAAGCGCAACGAGCATTTAAGCCATGGGCGAAGGCGCGGCGTTGTGCAATTCCCTGTCAAATTACAGCGGCGCACTTATTAGCTTCAAGTGCGATTCCTTTGATTTTTCCAGCAGTTAGTCTGCCCTATATGGGGCATCGAGAATATTTTGGCGATGGCGCGATTCGCCAAATGACGCCATTAAGCCCAGCCGTTCACTTGGGTGCACAAAAAATTATGGTGATTGAGAGTAGTTCGCCTGGTCCGACCTATCCGGCGACAGGCAAAATCAACTACCCCAGCTTGGCGCAGATTACTGGGCACGCATTGACCTCATTATTTGTAGATAGTTTGGCGAATGATATTGAAAATATTGAGCGCCTGAATCAAGTATTAAGCCGATTGCCAAAGCATGAGCAAAATCAGCAAAAATTACATCATATTGATGTCTTAGTGTTTTCGCCGAGCCAGAATCTGGAAAGTTTGGCATTACCCCGCTTAAGCGCATTTCCACGTGGGTTGCGTGTGCTATTACGTGGTATCGGTATCTCCAAGCATAATGGCGCCACCTTACTCAGCTACCTGTTATTTGAAAAAGCTTATACCGAAGAGTTAATTGCCCTGGGTAAAGCCGATGCTTTAGCCAGAGAAGCTGAGATATTGCGGTTTTTTGCCTAATGGTGTTGTTTTGGCTGGGCCAAACAACACCATCCGATCCTGCTATGCAAAAAATAAAAGAGCGTTGCTTATTGACTCCAGTTTTAGGAATCTATTAGAATCTTGCGGCTTTTGGTGTGTTATGCCAGCGCCAATTAATTGATAACCTTGATGACATAGCTCGCGCCTTGACTGGCTTAATCTTTGCGGAAAACCGTAGGGTGTTGCAATGGTTTACAGATGTATCAGGTTGTGGTGCAGGGGCATACTATAAAAATGCCAAGAGTCGTTTTGCTAAAAAATTTTTAGTAAACAATAGCTGATTAGGTAATTAATATGAAAAATATATTAAGCGTTCAGGTATTTTTCATATTATTAGCGCTAGCGTTTTGGGGGGTAGTCGCCTTTTTTTTAGAGTCGGTGCCCTTAGAAGACACGTTATGGTCTTCCTTGTTCGGTGGCTTGGCAGTAATAATTCCTGCCGCTATCTTTGCGTATTTAATACGTTATTTAGGTGGCTCGCTGATAGGCTTGTTTGCTTGCGAGTTAGCCAAAGTTTTGCTGACCGTTATATTGCTTATAGTGTTTCTAAGCTTATATAGCGCAATCAATTGGTTAGCTTTGTTGACCAGCTTTATCTTAGTCATAAAAGCATATTGGTTAGCT
>JBIKXM010000142.1:0-4078 GCA_044355755.1 Burkholderiaceae bacterium
ATTAGTTGTAGTCGACGGTCACACTAAACGTTCCGGTATACGAACCGGCAACTTGATTGGCACCTACTGCTAACGTTGCACCAACGGTTAAGGTTGCTGCGCCGCTACCATTAAATGTACCCGTACTTGAGGGTGAACTAGTAAACGCATTGACTGTCATGCTGCTGCCAGGACCTGTCAACGTAGCGGAGCTGGGCAAGGTCACAGAATAAGTTGAATTCGCATTGCCTGATAAATTGAATGCCGCAGCATTGCCTGTAGCGGTCGAAGAGAGCTTCACATTGGTACCGGTTCTTGACCCTGCTGCACTCATCACAACTGTACCAGCGGTAGTTGTGGGAGCAACTGCACCAAACACTAAATCAGCTGTTTTGGTAATCGTAACTGGTGCCAGAATGGTTACACTAGCATTCGCCGTTGCTGTCGCTGCGTGTGCGGTATATGGTTGTACAGCGATGACGCCGGCAAGTAAGGAAAGTGTCAGCGCGGTAGAAGAAAGTGAAAGGGTGCGGTTTTTAATCATGATCGTCTCCTATTTGTTCTATTTTTGCGCTGCATTTTTTATTGATACGCTGCTTTAAACCATGACTACATGGATGAATTTTAATTTTGAGCATTTTTTCTAAAATTAGGACTATCCCTATTTCGGCGCTTGGGAAATACCCTTATTTGAGCGTTGCATCACTTACTGTGCAGCTCAAAATGCGAGTTTCAGTGCGGCCTAACTTCGGGTAGCGCAGTTAGGCCGGAACGCCATATTGCGTTGCCTCATACTCGCTCCCGCGTCTATCTACTTGATATGTCTTTGGTCGCTACATGCGAGACGCCTAGTCTTGGGACTGCTCGTACCAATTAGACAACGGCCTTCTTATCACTTTTTGCCAAGCCCTTTCATAATCACAAGCCCCATCATGAATGTTAGTATTAACTAACTAATCTCAGTAATATATGACGATTCATCTCCAAAAACGGTTGCATAACCTCTTAGATAGGACTGACGCGAATTGTTCCAGCAAGGCATGCCAACCAAGACCGTACAAACTCGTACGGCAAGGAGACGTAACGCCGCTGGGGCAGTTTTGCATAAGCCCTATTAGAATCAAAGCCGCACATTCATCGCAGCAAGGTGTGTTACTAATGAGTGTGCCGTGTAGACCAAGCGACAATCACAACATACAACACAGGTACAAAGGCAACCGCTAAGATGGTCGACGCGAGCATGCCACTGAATACCGTCAAGCCAATTGAAATACGAGCCGCGGCGCCAGCCCCACTAGCCAATACCAGCGGCACAACGCCTAGGATAAAGGCAAACGAGGTCATTAAAATGGGCCGAAAACGGCGTCGCGCGCCCTCCACGGCGGCGTGCAACAGATCATGTCCTGCATGGCGCATCTCTTCGGCGACCTCGACAATCAAAATCGCATTTTTAGCCGATAAGGCGATCAGCAGCACCAGCCCAATTTGCACATAAATATTATTGGCCAGCCCGGTAGCCGCTAAGGCAATCACGGTTCCGACGAGCGACATCGGCACAGCCAAGATCACCGGAATCGGTAGCCACCAACTTTCATACTGCCCGGCTAACACCAGATAGACCAATAAAATAGCCAAGGCAAATACCAAGACAACTGCGTTGCCGACTAATTTCTCTTGATATGACAGCGCAGTCCATTCATAGGTTATACCCTGCGGTAATGCCTGCGCCGCGACTGCTTCCATCGCTTGCAGTGCTTGGCCAGAGCTATATCCTGGGGCAGACATACCATTGAGAGTAGCCGTTGGATACATTTGATACTGAGAGATCAGTGCCGGGCCAGTTATGTTTTCAACCGATAGGAAAGAACCTAATGGCACCATATTGCCGGTGTTATTCCGCACAGTAAGCATAGCGATCTGGTCGGTATACATGCGATAGTTTTGGTCGGCTTGCACATAGATCGTGTAATTTTGCCCAAATTTGGAAAACTGTCCGACATAAGATGAACCCAAGTAACTTTGTAATACATCATAAACATCGTTGACCGCGACTCCAAGCATTTCTGTACGGGCGCGGTTAATGGTGAGACGCAATTGTGGTACCTGTGTCCGCAGCGGGGTAAATATATTGCCAATTTCTGGTCGTTGTTTAGCCGCATGGATTAAGGATTCCGCTGCGGCTTGCAGTTTATTTAAATCGCCGCTGCCGTCTGTTAATTCCAGTTGCATTTGAAATCCGCCGGACATACCCAATCCCGGAATGGGTGGTGGCACCAATACTAAGGGACTAATGTCTTTGACAGCACTTAATTTTTGATTCAGCGTCGTATAAATCGTGCGTAAATCTTGCCCTTTATGTTTAGCGCGTGTATCCCAGTCCTTGAGTGTTAAATACACTAAACCTGCATTAGCGAGCGACGCATTCCCTTCTAAGGGAGAAATACCACCAATCGTAATCGCATGCTGAACCCCTGGAATGGCACGCGCAATTTCACTGACTTTGGCTAATGCCCTATTGGTGCGTTCTATTGAGCCAGCATCCGGTAATTGTGCAGCGACCATTAAGTAACCTTGGTCTTCCGTCGGAATAAAGCCGGTTGGTAGGCTAATCAGGCCGAAGATAGCTACACAAACTATTCCTAGCGCAACCAGCGTGGACGTTTTGCGGGCGTCGACTAAACGCTGAATCAGCTTGGCATACTTGACTTCTAATGGGTTATACACTTTATCGAAAGCGCGGAAGAACCCATTCTTTGGTTTCGTTTGATCATGCACACGCACATATTTGGCTGATTGTGTCGGCTTCAGTGTAATCGCATTGATACCACTGATAAGCGCTGTGGCAGCGATCACCAGTGCAAACTGGCGATACATTTCCCCGGTGATACCTGGGATAAAAGCAGCAGGTAAAAAAACCGACATCAATACCAGCGTAATACCAATAATTGGCCCCATCAGCTCTTGCATCGCGATCACCGCAGCATTACGTGGCGTTTGCCCAGACTCAACCTGTTTAGCAACACCTTCTACCACGACGATGGCATCATCAACGACAATACCGATACACAACACCAGCGCAAATAAGGTGAGAAGATTGATAGAAAAACCCATGGCTGCCATTGCAGCAAAGGCACCAATAATAGTAATAGGCACGGTAGTAGCAGGTACCAGTGTGGCACGCCAATCTTGCAAAAAGATAATGATCACGAATAGCACCAGTATGCCCGCCTCAAAGAGCGTCTTATAGACCTCATCGATGGAGGCTTGCACAAAAATGGTTGTATCAAAGGGAATTTGGTAACTTAAACCTGCCGGAAAATCTTTAGCGATACGCGCCATTTCATTTTTCACAGCTTGCGCAGTAGCCAAAGCGTTAGCATCGGGTAATTGGTAAATAGCAATGCCACCAGATGGTTTGCCATCAAAGGTAAAACTTTGTCCATAACTTTGGCTACCTAACTCCAATCGTGCCACATCACGTAAGCGCGTGACACTACCATCGCTATCTGTTTTCAGAATAATGTCGCCAAAATCCTCTATAGAATCAGGCGTGCCAGCTAAATTCACGGTCAGTTGTTGTGTCTGTCCAGGTACCGCAGGCGGAGCGCCAATCTGACCCACGCTAATCGGCTGACTTTGTTTATTGACCTGAGCAATCACCTGAGCAGGAACAAGACCACGCTGTTTCATCTGCTGCGGATCTAACCAAATCCGCATACTATATTGGCCGACCCCAAAGACCGTGACATCCGCCACTCCCGGCAAACGGCTCAGGCGATCTTTTAGTTGCAAACTAGCAAAATTACTCAGAAACAGCCCATCCATTGCAGTACTATCTGAAGTCAGGGTAATAATCTGTAAGATGTTTGTCGATTTCTTTTTGGTAAGGACACCTTGTTGCTGTACAGCGTTCGGCAGCAGTGGTATAGCCGCACTGACTCGGTTTTGCACCGCAACTTGAGCCTGATCAGGGTCTGTGCCAACCGCAAAACTAACCGTTAACGCATAACGACCATCATTCGACGACGTCGATTGCATATACAACATGCCCTCTACCCCATTCACTTGTTGCTCAATCGTACGTGCCACTAACTTTTGT
>JBIKXM010000143.1:0-4076 GCA_044355755.1 Burkholderiaceae bacterium
CCAAGCGTTGGCCTTGTTCCTGTGCAGCCTGTGCTGTACTGACTAAGCCATGGGCTGCGGTTGGTCCGATTAATTTCGCTAAATCTTCTTCTACTTCCCAGCGTAACTGCTCCATTAGCTCCGATAAGGTTGCCGCAAATTCAGCATCGCCCTCGATATGAATACGCTTTAATGCGCTTTTTTTGCCCTCAATGCAAAAGGCCGCAATCGCGATTTGTGGGATAGTCAGTGTGACCGCAATAGGTTGTTCGACATGGGCGCAGACTAAACCATCAACGTCAATCGCTAGGATTAAATCGAACAACGGTAATTTAAATTGCACCGCTTGGCCGACATATTCGAGCAATCTTTTACGTGCCCACGGCTCATTGCGCAAAAGATGGTTGATGGCACTAATTATGGGTTGGGATATCAGCATTATGTATAAAAATGAATGAGTATTGTACGGGTAGCACGACATTCATTATATTTGCATACTTAAAACTCGGATAAAACCAATGTCAATCAGCAGATGATCAAAAGCGCCGAATACTGGGCGGGAAAGTTACTGCAACTAAAACCTTGAATGCTGTGTTTCGCTAGTGTTACCGAGCGAGTCTGTGTGAACTGAGTTTTCGATTCCTATATTGGCGGAGAGGGGGGGATTCGAACCCCCGATAGGCTTTCACCTACGCCTGATTTCGAGTCAGGTACATTCAACCACTCTGCCACCTCTCCGATTTTTTTGTTGCTAGGGCAAGAAAAAGGGCGCCATTATAGCAAGAGCGCCGCTAAATTTCACGATTTGTATTTGTTTGGCCGATTCTTTACTGCGCAGCGATATCGGGTATGGTTTGGCAAGCTCTGCCGATAGCAGGAGGCGGGCTGTTTGGATAGACGCCGTCAGGTAGGATGTATACCGGCGTTGTGGCGACAAAGCCATCGGCGAAACGTGCTTCGACAAATGATGCAACCCATGTTCCATCTTTTGTTTCGGGCATAAGGACGTTAATCTCATTTGCCGCAGTTGGGTCTAATGGTGTCGGTGTGTATTGAATGCCACAAGCGTAACGAAAGTCTCGTGCTTTCGGATTAATCGCAGTCCATTGTGTAAGTTGTGAGGGCTGTTCTGAAAAGCTTACGGAAAGTGTTGTGCTGCCAAAGCGTTTGCTTAAATTGCTATTTAAGGTTGGTAAGGTAGTTGTTTGCTGGGTTCGTTTGAGAAAACTGATTAGGGTCTGTTGTACATGCTGTTTAACGCCACCATGATCGCTATTTGGGATGACCATGAGTGCTGTTTCACCGGGTAATCTATCAATGTATAAACGTGCAGAATCAGGTGGGAAAAAGTCATCACCGCTAACATTGACAATGTATTTAGGTATGCTTAGACGACTGATCGCGGGTGTTTCAAGGTATTTAATCGGGTCGACAATGCGCAATAGTTGTTCAAAACTAGGCTGATTACGTTTTGTGTGGATACCTTGCTGATAATACGGGGTGAGTGCAATAGGCCAAGCTTTGCCGTATGTCAGATAGGTGTGTTGCATAAAATCGCGAAAATCGAGGGCATCAAAAACAAACGGGACAATCGCGGTAACGCGCGGATCAGCAATAGCTGTATGCCATGATGCCCAACCTCGTTTAGAAATGCCAGTGACTGTAAATTTGCTAATTTGCCAGGGTTTTAATTCTTGCATTGCCAGATCCATGGCTTTTACTGCGGCAGCCATGGCGGGGATCTGTAGGGGCATAAAGGGTTGTTCTTGGGGAGCTTTTAAAAATTGGCTCCAGCTATAGGCAACACTAAAATCTTCTACTTTTGGTTTGCTGTCACCTTGGTAGATTAACGGCTGATCAGGCACGTCACTAATCGCAACGATGATCGCTCGGCTGGTTGTACTGATAGCGCGTAATACCTCATCTGGAAAATCAGTTGGGCTTCTTGCTGGCATGTCGCCTGAGGCACGCATGCCATTGTTGATGGCGAGTAAGGCTTGGGTTTTGTTAGCTTGGTCAGGAATCATGATCGTGATTTGGTGTGACCATTGTGCCGGTGTGACTGTTTCACCGGGAGCCCAAGTTTGCGAGATCAATCTGTATCGTCTTATTTCTATGCCATTTTCTTTGGTTTTATTTTCTAGTGTGTATTCCAGTGGGTTGAGTGCTTGAGCTTGTCGATAACAATGAAATACCTGGCTAAAATTTTGTTGTGTGTTAGCAAAGCACGCCTCGGCACTGATGGGTTGCTCTATTTTTTTTGTTGCACAGGCTGTTCCTAATAGTAACAGCAACATCAGCCAGATTTTTTTCATTTTTTTCCTTATCTTGAAGTATTTATTGGTCTATTAATTTGGGCTGGTTAACGTTTCTTCGTCACCTTTAGAGCATGGATGCTTTTATGGCTCGGTGACGGATAATTGCCTTAGCTACTATGCGACACGAGGCGCAATGCCTCGCTGGTTATCCGTTGCTAGGCTGCAATTATTTTGGCACAAGCTGCGTGCGGCCACCTAAATAAGGCTGTAATGCTGTTGGAATGCGAATGCTACCATCAGCTTGTTGGTGGTTTTCTAATAAGGCAACCAGTGTTCGACCAACGGCTAATCCAGAGCCGTTAATGGTGTGTAATAAAGCAGGTTTACCTTGTGCTTCACGGTAGCGGGCTTGTATTCGACGCGCTTGAAAATCACCCATATTTGAGCAAGAACTGATCTCTCGATAGGTCTGTTGAGCGGGTAGCCATACCTCGATATCATAGGTTTTACAGCTGGCGAAACCCATATCGCCGGTACACAGTAATACGGTTCTATAAGGTAGTTCAAGTTTTTGCAAAATAGTTTCAGCATGCTGCGTAAGTTGCTCTAATGCTTGCATAGATTGCTCTGGTTCAACGATTTGTACCAGTTCAACTTTATCAAACTGGTGTTGGCGAATCATGCCTCGTGTATCTCGGCCATAAGAACCGGCCTCGGAGCGAAAGCAGGGGGTATGTGCAACATAGCGTAGCGGTAAATCATTTTTGGCTAAGATGGCGTCACGCACGATATTGGTGAGGGGCACCTCTGCGGTTGGAATTAGATAGTTGTTTTCGCTGGCCGAGTCTTCTGTTGAGCGATGTGGCACAGCGAATAAATCTTGTTCAAATTTAGGTAATTGACCCGTGCCTTGCATCGAGGCGCGATTGACAATGTAGGGCACATAGACTTCAGTGTAGTTGTGCTGATTGATATGTGTGTCTAACATGAATTGTGCTAATGCACGATGTAGGTGGGCCAGGCCACCTTTGAGCAAGGTGAAACGCGCCCCGGTGATTTTGCTGGCAGTATCAAAGTCTAAACCGAGTGGAATACCTAAATCGACATGATCGCGAATTTCAAAATCAAAGGTCATGGGTGTACCCCATTTACGAATTTCGAGATTGTCATTCGCATCTTTACCGATCGGTACCGAACTATCAGGTAAATTCGGCACATTCAGCATGAAGGCTTCTATCTCGGTTTGCAGTAAGGCCAGTGTATGCGCGGATTCAGTTAGGCGTACGGCAAGTTGATTGACCTGCTCTATGATTGCGCTAGCGTCTTGCCCCTTGCTTTTGGCTATACCAATTTGTTTGGAAAGACTATTACGTTGCGCTTGTAATTCTTCGGTCTCCATTTGCAGGGTTTTCCGCTGTGTTTCCAGCGTCTGAAATTTTTCCAGATCAAACTGAAACTGGCGTTGGGCTAGATGATGGGCAACTTCCTCAGGGTTTTTACGCAAATACTGGATGTCTAACATAAGGCTTGCTTTGAGCTCATATAACTTACGCAAAATTACCCCGGCGATATGATGTTTTGCTCTGGTGCTGCTGCGCTGGATACTGATTGTGCGCGAGAGGCGGTGCTGCACAGGTGAGCCAGAATAATCCGCTACGTTGGGCTAGCTTTTTTGTAGAAAGCGATGCAAAGCGCGCTGGGATTGATCAGATATCTTGCCGGGGCAGTTTTGCGTAAGTCTTGGTTAAATAAAAACCCGAATTTTAGCTTGTCTTAGACAGGGCTGACACAAACGGCACTGGTTTGCTGGAATTTTCTAGCTCAGTACGCTTGGTCAAA
>JBIKXM010000144.1:0-4070 GCA_044355755.1 Burkholderiaceae bacterium
CATTGGAAGCGGTGCGTTTGCGTTTACGTCCCATTTTAATGACCTCTTTAGCATTTATTCTGGGTGTACTCCCGCTCGCGCTGGCAAGTGGGGCTGGTTCGGCTAGTCAACAAGCGATTGGTATAGGGGTAGTCGGCGGCATGTTGAGCGGTACCTTATTAGCGATTTTTTTAGTTCCCGTATTTTTCGTCATCGTACAAAGAATGATACAAAAAATGCGTGATAGATATGGTGCTGCACAGCATTCGACATCGCCACGGAATAGGGAGCATTCATCATGAAGAGACTACGTTCATCAGCTTATTTAGCTGGTTTAGTGATCAGTGCTTGTACCTTGGCGCCACATTATGAGCGGCCTGTTGCCCCCGTTGCTAAAAATTTTTCCTATGCTGCAAATCAACAAGCCGCTGCGGGCGAACGAGCGACAGAAATTTATTGGAAAAATTTTTACACTG
Source organism: Burkholderiaceae bacterium (assembly GCA_044355755.1). Lineage (GTDB taxonomy): Bacteria > Pseudomonadota > Gammaproteobacteria > Burkholderiales > Burkholderiaceae > JADYYQ01. The sequence continues at coordinate 456 of JBIKXM010000144.1, forward strand.
AGCCGTATTTACAAAAGCTAATAGCTATAGCGCTGGAAAATAATCGTGACTTACGCATTGCAACATTAAATATCGAAGCGGCACAGGCACAATATCGTATTCGGCGCGCGGATCTAATGCCAACGATCAATGTGACAGCGAGCGGGATACGTACGCATACACCAGCCGATTTATCCTTGACTGCTCGTGAGACGACTAGCAGCCAATATAATGCGGGGCTCGGTATCAGCGCTTTTGAATTGGATTTATTTGGGCGTGTGCGTAGCCAAAGCAATGCTGCTAATGCCGAATATTTGGCGACTCAGGCGGCACAGAAAAGCGTGCAAATCAGTTTAATTGCTGAAGTCGCGAAAACTTATTTCAATTTACGTGCGCTGGAACAGCAGTGGCGCTATGCGCAAAAAATTAAGCAGGCCTATGCACAAACAGACACGCTGATGCAGCAACGGTTTGATAATGGTTTGGCAACGAATAGCGATCTCAGTATTGCGCAAGCTTCATTGGCACAAGCGCAAATCGATGAGGCCAAATTTGAGCGTACTGCTGCCCAAGCTCGGCATGGCTTGGAATTACTGTTAGGCGGTACTATTCCGGAAGATGTAGCACAGCCATCCGGTTTTGATAAATTAATTTTGCAAGCGGTATTCCCGACCGATTTACCCTCAACCGTGTTAGTTGCACGCCCTGATGTATTACAAGCAGAGTTACAGTTGCAAGCCGCTAATGCCAATATTGGCGCTGCACGTGCGGCTTTTCTACCGATGATAACGTTGACGGGAAACTATGGTACGGCGAGCACGCAATTATCGGGCCTTTTTAAATCAGGCGCTTTGTCATGGAATTTCACGCCACAGCTTATTTTGCCGATTTTTGATTTGGGGCGTAATTTCAGTACACTTGATTTAGCTCATGTCAGAAAAAATATGGCAGTGGCGCAATATGAGAAGACCTTGCAAATAGCATTTCGTGAAGTGGCCGATGCATTGGCTGCTTATGCCACCTTAGAGCGGCAGCTGCAATCTGCCGAAAAACAAGCGCAAGCACAAAAAAAATATGCTGATTTAGCACAAGAGCAATTGCGCAGTGGGATTAATACGGCGTTTGATATGCTGGATGCACAGCGTCGCAGTGATTTGGCACAGCAGGCATTATTACAATTACGGGCTGATTATTTAGCCAACCGTGCCGATTTGTATAAGGTATTGGGTGGTGGCGTTTACGCTGACTCAAAATAGCGTGGCCCTTGAAGTGCGCGTATGGGCTTGTATGCGCAGACTGCGCAGACTGTTTCGCTGGCTCGCAGCATGTTGCTCGATACCCCTGCTCAAGCCAACTTGCATATTTGCCTTATCTTTTGTTGCTGGTGACGGTTATGCAATGTTTTCCCCAGATTAAAACCTGAAGAATTTTTGGCATCTTGCGCTGACGCTAAGTCAGCGCAACCACTTATTTACTAAGTAAACAGTAAATTTCCAATATGCCACGCTAGTCCAGCAATTAAGGCGGTTGCTGGGATGGTTAAAATCCAGGCCCACAAAATATTGCCGGCAATACCCCAGCGTACCGCGGAAGCCCTTTGCGTGGCGCCAACGCCTACAATTGCCCCAGTAATGGTATGGGTAGTCGAGACAGGAATGCCGAAAAAACTGGCAAAAAACAAGGTCAATGCTCCACCTGTTTCGGCACAAAAACCGCCGACAGGTTTCAGCTTAGTAATTTTTTGTCCCATCGTTTTAACGATACGCCAACCACCAAATAGAGTGCCACAACCAATCGCTAGGTAGCACGATAAAATCACCCAGTAAGGTGGTAGCGGATCGCTTTTGAGTGCATATCCACCGGCTATCAATAACATCCAAATGATACCTATGGTTTTTTGTGCATCATTACCGCCATGACCAAGGCTGTATAAACCAGCAGAAACTAACTGCAAACGTCGGAACCAGCGATCAACACGGGTTGGCGAAACACGAAAGCAAATCCATGACACCATTAGCATCATCAATGAACCGAGCAAAAAGCCAAGCAAGGGTGAGAGAAAGATAAATAGAATAGCTTTGAGTAGACCGCTCATGATTAAAGAGGTTACGCCCGCTTTTGCTATTGCCGAGCCAACTAAACCACCAATTAATGCATGTGAAGAACTAGACGGGATACCATAGAACCAGGTAATGAAATTCCAAACTACTGCACCCACCAAAGCACCAAAGATGACAATATGGTCAACGATGGCAGGATCAATCGTGCCTTTACCTATGGTCGTCGCAACTTTTAACTGAAAGATAAAGATCGCCATGACATTAAATATAGCTGCTAATATAACTGCTTGATGCGGTTTTAATACGCCAGTTGAAACGACTGTTGCAATAGAGTTTGCGGCATCATGAAAGCCATTCATAAAGTCAAAGGCTAGAGCAAGCATGACCAGAAATATGATTAACCACAGGCTTATTGTTATCATGGCTTATGCGTTCTCAAGTACGATGCCTTCAATGATATTGGCCACATCTTCACATTTGTCGGTAATCGTTTCGAGTAGCTCGTAGACGGCTTTTACTTTGATTAGATGCTTGACATCATCTTCTTCGCGAAAAAGTTTTGACATGGCGGTACGCAAGACGCGGTCTGCATCTGACTCTAAACTATCTATTTCCGCACAAATTTTTAAAATTTCACGCGCATTACGCATATTGTTCAAATAGCTGACAGCATTTTTTACGCACTGGCAGCAAGCAACGCAAATATTAGCTAATTGCAAAGCTTCATTGGTTAACAGGGTAATGTTATAGAGTTGGATTGTTTCGACAATATCTTCGCCTAAATCGAGGATATCATCCATAGTGGTAATCAGTTTATGAATTGCATCGCGGTCAATCGGTGTAATAAACGTTGAGTGCAATAATTCAACCGTATCATGTGTGATACGATCAGCTTTCTTTTCACAAAGGAGCATCTGCTCTGCATAATGTGCTGATTCTGGTAGCCCTTCAATCAGTTTCACCAAAATCTGCGAGGCATCTAAGGCCAAGCCTGCATGCTGATTAAATAATTCAAAAAATTGCCCTTCTGATGGCATAAATCGACGAAACATCGACTTTTTCCTTTCACTCTGACCACGGTCAACCCGCGGCGCGCATTCTAGCATTGATACTATTTTTTAAGAAAGCTTTGGAAAAAAAGATAACTATTATTTGTTGATATTCCTGATCAACAGTTCAGTTTGAAGATAATTTGTATTGCCACGAATATGTGGAAACAGGTAGTTGCGCACCCAAATGCTGGGTTGCGCAAGCGCAAGGGTGAGGTTAAATAGCTTTAACTATGATGAGCTTGCTTGCCTCATTGGCTACTTTGTTCCAAATAACGTTGCGCATCAAGCGCTGCCATGCAACCACTGCCCGCGCTGGTAATCGCTTGGCGATAAATGTGGTCTTGCACATCACCGGCCGCAAATACACCTGGGATGTTGGTTGAGGTAGCATTGCCTGCCGCACCACCTAAAGTTTGAATATAGCCTTGGTGCATCGTCAGTTGATTAACAAATAAGTCAGTATTCGGCTGGTGCCCAATGGCAATGAACACGCCTAGTACAGCAAGCGTTTGGGTGCTCTCAGG
>JBIKXM010000145.1:0-4068 GCA_044355755.1 Burkholderiaceae bacterium
GCAGATAAGCTAGAGACCGTGCACAAGGGTCCGAGCGGCCAAAAGACTAGGCACCTAGCACACAACGACCAAGATGTATCCCGTAGACAGGTATCGGAGTGAGTACCGCGCAACGTCGTATTGAGTTCAGGCCTCACTTCACTACACGCAGTTAGCCTAAACTGAAACCTGCGTTTTGGGCTGCGCAGTCAGGTTGTGCAACGGTTTGACAACGGTCTAATGCTAGGGGGTATAGCACAGCCCCGGCGTTGCTTGATAGGCAATTTTACCTTCAACCAAGGTCATCATGACCTTACCATGCTGAGGATAGCCGATAAAAGGCGTGTTTTTTCCTTGGCTATATAAGCTGTCAGGTGTGACGCGCCACTCTTGATCTGGTGCGAAGATGCAAATATCAGCGGTACTGCCGATACTGAGCTGACCAGCTTGTTTTTTCTCCAGCAGATTCAGAATCGCAGCCGGTCTACTGGTCAGAGAAGCTAATACTTGGCTGTAGGACTGTTGGTGCTGGCGCGCCCATTTCAGCGCTAACGGTAATAGTAACTCCAAACCTGTCGCACCAGGGGCCGCTTCAGCAAACGGTAACAATTTTTCGTCTTCATCGACTGGCGTATGATCTGAGCAAATTGCATTAATCGTGCCATCCATCAATCCCTGGGCAATCGCTTGCCGATCACGTTGACTCCGTAAAGGCGGAATCAGACGCATATGTGAATCGAAGTAACCTAAATCGGCATCGGTTAAATGTAGATGGTTAATCGCTACGTCACAGCTGATGTTTAAGCCCTCTTGCTTTGCTTTAGCAACTAACGCTAGGCCCGCACCAGAGGAAAGTTTGCACAGATGCACCCGCGCCCCAGTCATTCGCACTAATTCAAGAATGGTCTGTAAGGCTATCGTTTCTGCCGCCTCTGATATTTCTGTCAAGCCCATGCGCGTTGCCATGGCGCCCATCGCCGCAACACCATTGCGCCCAATCCAAGCATCTTGAGGATGTAACCAGACCGTGTAGGAAAAAGTGTTGGCATATTGCATCGCGCGTAGCAATACTTCCGTATCGACAATCGGCACTTCTGCTTGTGAAAAACCAATACAACCGGCCTCTGTCAGCTCCGTCATTTCGGTTAACACCTGCCCTTTTAAGCCTACCGTCAATGCGCCTAAGGGATACACATGCGCTTGATTCAAGTTACGCGCACGGAATTTCAGCATTTTGACTAAACCAGGCTCATCCAGAACCGGCTCTGTATCTGGTGGGCAAACCAAGCTGGTCACACCACCAGCGACCGCGGCCTGCATTTCTGACTCCAACGTGGCACGGTATTCATAGCCTGGTTCGCGCAGCCGCGCGGATAGATCAACTAAGCCAGGGCATACGATTAAATTTGAGGCGTCGATGACTTTATGCGCACAAAAATCTGCAGGTGCTTGCCCGATGCCGACTATTTTCCCTGCCGCGAGAAACAGATCGTGTTGGGTATCAATATGATTATGTGGGTCAATTAAATGCCCATTTTTGATATGTAATTTCATGCCAAGACTTAATTAAACGTCATTATTTCCAATCAGCACGCCCATCACAGCCATACGCACTGCGATACCAAAACTGACTTGCTGCAAAATCACAGACTGCGCACCATCGGCAACCACCGAGTCTATCTCTACCCCGCGATTCATTGGCCCCGGATGCATCACAATCGCATCATCCGCAGCCAAAGCTAAACGTGCCGCGGTTAAGCCATAAGTCTTGAAATATTCTTGTGCTGAAGGCAGCAATGCACCACTCATACGCTCATTCTGCAAACGTAACATGATGATCACATCAACATCTCGCAATCCTTGCTCGATATTGTGATAAACCTGTACGCCCATGCCAGCGATATCCACGGGTAACAGTGTTTTCGGAGCGATAACACGTACCTCAGGGCAACCTAAGGTTGTCAAAGCGTGGATATCAGAACGCGCCACGCGACTATGCAGGATATCGCCAATCAAGGCTACACGCAGTTGAGTAAAGTCTTTTTTATAATGGCGAATCGTGTACATATCCAATAATGCCTGAGTCGGATGCGCATGGCGCCCATCTCCTGCATTAATCACATGCACATGCGGTGCAACATGCTGTGCAATTAAGTACGGCGCACCAGAACTCGCATGACGCACAACAAACATATCCGCATGCATAGCCGATAGGTTATTGATCGTATCCAGTAACGACTCGCCTTTGTTGGCCGACGATGCCGCAATATTTAAATTAATGACATCCGCAGACAGGCGTTTCGCCGCTATTTCAAATGTCGTGCGTGTACGTGTCGAGTTTTCAAAGAATAAGTTAAAAACACTTTTCCCACGTAACAGAGGTACCTTTTTAACTTCACGCTCATTTTCTGACAGGGAAACAAATTGATTCGCCGTATCTAGCAATTGGATTAAAGTCGATTGTGTCAGACCTTCGATTGATAGCAAATGTTTTAATGCGCCATGGCGGGTCAACTGTGGGTTTTGAAAGATTCTAGCCATGCTTCGATGTTAAGGTAAAAATAAAACGTCCTTGTTGATTTTGCTCAAGTAGCAAAATTTGGTCTGGCGGTAACGCTAAATCAGCTCCGGCAAAATTAGCCGCAAAAGGTAATTCACGTACACCCGACTCAATTCGATTAACTAGGACGGACAACAAAATACGATGCGGCCGGCCAAAATCAAATAATTCGTTAATCGCGGCACGCACGGTGCGACCAGTATAAAGTACGTCATCGACCAGCATGATTTCTTTGTGATTGATATCAAAGGGTAAGACAGTTGACTGAGTACTCGTTTTCAGTCCTTTACTGTTGTAATCATCACGGTGAAATGCCACATTGATGCTCCCAAAATGTGGCACCTGCAAATCTTGTGCCAAGCGTTGCGCCACAAGAACACCACCTGTGCCAATACCCGCTATATTCAGTACAGAACGTTGCGCTGCTGGATAAGCATGCTTTAATTTTTCGAGCAATAGTAAGTAAATACGCTCAGCATCAGGCAAACTAGACGGCCCGATTACATTCATATTGTGCCTCCTAACGCATCCTTTGACGGCATCAGGCTAGCCTCATCAAAAAACTGCTGCAAAATCACCCGAGCCGCTTCTGCATCCAACATGTCCGTACGGCCTGCTAATGCTGTCTGCGCTTCTACCGTTGAATAGCGTTCATCGATCCAGACCACCGGCAAACCAAATCGCCCATGCAATTGTCGGCCAAAGCGGCGTGCATTTTGTGTCATGGCATGGGGATTACCATCTGGATAACAAGGTAAGCCTACTACCAGTTGCGCCGGCTGCCATTCTTTCAGCAAACGCTCTACGGCTGAAAACCGTGCAGCCACCGAAGTATTCGACAACACTGTTAAGGGGCGGGCGCTACGGGTTAAGGTATTGCCAATCGCAACCCCTATACGTATCTGACCATAATCAAATGCTAATATCGTTGCCTCTGCTTTTGAAAGAGGGCGGGAGTCTGTCAAGGTTTGCGTCTGTGCTACTGAATCAGGCATGCCCGATCTCATTACTTAAACTGATTGGAGAAATACCGAGTAAGGCCATTGCGGCACCCTGACGTGCCTCAAATGGGGTATCAAAGATAATTGTTTCATTTGCTGGCACAGTCAACCAACCATTCCGCGCAACCTCTTCTTCTAGTTGTCCTGCGGCCCACCCGGCATAGCCGAGGGTTAATAAGAAACGTGCGGGGCCTTTTCCTAATGCAACCTGTTCTAATACATCTTTGGACGTAGTCATTTCTAAGCCACCGGGAACACGCAAGGATGAATGATAAGTTTCCCCTTCCTTAGGCTCATGCAACACAAAGCCACGCTCAGTTTGTACAGGGCCACCATACAATACCGGCTGATGTAACAGAGGTGAAATTTCTAATTTAATATCGATTTTATTGAATAAAGTCACCATATCAATATCGGTTGGCCGGTTGATCACCAACCCTAGAGCACCTCGTTCATTATGCTCACAAACGTAAACTACACTTCCGGCAAAGGGAAGATCGACAACCCCTGGCATAGCGATGAGGAATT
>JBIKXM010000146.1:0-4066 GCA_044355755.1 Burkholderiaceae bacterium
TCAGAACTCCAATATTACGAGTTTGCTCCTCCCTTTCAACCTCTTATTTCAAAACGTCAACAGACCCTAGACTGGATTAATAGTTATGCTGATCTAGGGCGACCAGGCCGTTGCTGCTGCGCCTCTACCCAGTTAATAATATCTGTCGCTCGCCATAATGGTTGAGTTTTTCCTTGCTCAGAAGGCAAACGAATTGGGGGTGGAAAATCTGGCTGACAAATTAGCTTATTTAGTGTCGTTTTTTTCCTGCTTAAGTATTCACTTAAATTGGAACGATTCCAAAGCTGTACGGATAAAGGCAAGGATGGTTTAGTTTGAACAACCATTTCCTGGGCTATAGTTGTTGCCATCGTTTGGCCGATTGCTTTGGCAATCTTAATAACTTCTGTCTCTGTCATATCATTTTTCCGTGTTACTAAAATACAAAAACTTTTTGCTTAACGTTGAAATACCCAACACTTCACTGCCGCAGGTAAAAATTTATTGGCAGGCTCACGTGCGCGAAGAGCGGAACGCATGGTTTTTATTTCCATGAATTTATATGCTTTGCTGGTGCGCAAATGACGCTTTAAATCTGTTAACGATGGTACTTGCTGACGTCGATCAGCAGCAAGCTGTATAAATTGATTAAGATTGATCGCAATTAAGTCCTTGTTAATGGCATGATTGAGACGGGGTTCGTCTATATCACCATCAAGATATTCAACCATTTCCCAAAACTCTTGCACGACAGGGTGGTCTGAATTAATCGCCTGTTGTCTGGCAATCGCCATACTGGCAATGTATTGATGGGTAATTTTTGTTTGTTCAGCACTTAATGGCTCAACCAGCGATAAAGCATCGACAAGCGCCATCAGTTGTGCATGATTTTTGGCGATACGCATATTTTTTATTTCTGGTAATGCTTGCAATTGTTGCTCATAGTAGGCCACCTTCGCAGAAAAATTATCCATGATTTTGGCTTCGTTTTTAACCGCTTTCAGAATAAAGCCAGATACTTGTTCAATTGGCATTTTCTCTAATTCCTCAGCCATTTTGCGCGTAATCGGCGTTTGTGTGGCGCGATCAAAATAGACATGCACAATCCGCTGTAAGATAGCCTCGCTGGCGTTGACGGGACTATTCTGACTAATCACCACAGCACCACGAAAGGGGGGTTCCCGGGTATCATTTCCCGCATTTTTAACACCTACGGCACGCACACTACGACCGTTATAAGCGGTTTTCAACTCGTCCCAATCGAAACCGCGTGCATGGGCCGCATCTTCTTCACGATCAGCTTCTATCAGGACAACTGGCAGACCCGCGACCTGCGCAAAGTTTCGTGCACGCGCGGCAAGGGTTGACTTGGAGGGGTCAAAACCTTCATAGTCAATACGACCGAATAGCTTCCACATAAATTCAATTAATGTCGATTTACCTGCGCCAGGTTCACCCACTATTTCGATAAAGGGATAGCTTTTGTGCAAGCTGCGTATTTGTTCTGCAAACAGTGAACCAAACCAAAAAGATAATGCAACCAGTCCTTTAACCCCAAAACATTGCCAGACTTTATCTAACCAATCACTACGGTAGTCAGTCAACTCGCGGTTGATGTGCAAAGCGGCTGATTGGCTCAGGGTTTTAATGCTTAAGCGTCCGATATCAAAAAAATCCTCATCATTCAGCTCGTAAATTGTCCCGTCTTTGACGGCAACATCACCAAACACATAGCAGCGATGTTCTCGACTATAACCAACGTGATCAATGGTTTGGACAATTTTGATGTTGGCCATTTGTGTTTTTAAATATTGGTCGAGCTGAGTACCTGTTCCTGTATAAAAAGCGCCTGGCGCAACAGCAAGTAGACGTTTTTTGAATTCACAAGGAGAGGCGACCTGGGAACCGGTGAAGGTGTTTTTTATTGCTTGGCCATCGTGTGGAAAGTTAACGCGAAAGTAATACCATGATTCATCAGTTACAGGATTAGCTTGGTAATAGAGTACTTGAGGGTGGCAGCAGGCAATTTCTGTCACGCAAGCCGACTCTGTTAATGCTTTCTCACGCTTTTCATCTGCGCTGAGTTCAGACTTCTCATCATCTAATATGTCACGTTGCTTATAATAACGATCAAGATCTAGTTCAAACCAATATAAACGGTTATGATGCTCAAAAGGGAAGCTGCGTAAGCCTTTGTGTTCATACATTAATAAGGCTTTTCTCGCTGCTGTCTGGGCAATTAATAAAGCGCCTTCGTAGAGATAGGTTTTGATATGTGATGGCGTTAAACGCTCACGCTGATGCATATCATTCCAATCAAGTTTGATTGCATGATTGGTTTGTGGGATTTGTGCGGCCTCGCATTGCCATCCAGCCGCACGTGCACGTTCAACCCAGCGCAGTGTATAACTTTGTCCTGCGCGATCATTATCTAATGCCCAGATAAGAGTGGGTCGTTTTGTTTGGCAAGTATATTGATTTGCTAAATCGGCTAATCCCTGCTCTGGATAGTTATTGCAACTGAGTAAAGCAACCGCGGAAAGGTTATGATGATCGAGTGCGATTGCATCAAAAATACCTTCGACTAACCAAAGCTCTTTTACGGCATTAAGACTCAATGACGGCGGTTGCCACCATGTACCGGCATGTGAGCCACCTGGCTTAAAGCGCGCTTTCTTTTTCCCAAAACGGGATGGCTGATCAATTAGACGTTCCCAATAGCTATTTTTCCCAATCGTAAAACGCACGGTTGCGGTTCCTGCTTGAGCCTCACGATCATAGTAAGCTTCCTGGGTATACCAACCTTTGATTTTAGAGAGGTCAAAACCACGTGCAAGATGCAGATAAGCATCGGCGGTTGCTTGTGGTTGCGAAGCTTGTACTGCAAAGCGTTTTGACCAGTTATCAAATAGATCTGGATAAAGTGTTTTGACGTGTCCCTCCCAGCCACATTTATCTAAACGTCCACAGCGTAATACCCAAGGTTTCTCGGCATGGGTATATAGCTCTTTTTTATGACAGGAGGGACAAATTCCTTGCTGTAGCCAATTTTGTTTCTCTTTAAAAGCATAATCTGCTAGCAGACGGTTGGTGATGTCTTGGAGTAGAGAGGGGTTCATTTTCGTGTATTACCCTGTTTTTTATATGATTTGATGGTTTTACGTACCATTACCGTAAGAACAGCAAGCTGCTTTGGAGAAATCTGCGTTAATGGTGTCGTGATGCAAAGTCGACGGTGCATGTCTTGAATACGGATATCGTTCGTTGGTAATAGACATTTCATAATGTCTCCAGATTGCTCATCCGTTCTTTGGATTTTCGGATAAGTTCACGTACAATCATTAATCCTTCATCAATTCCTGCCCACCAGGCATCAGCTTCGGCTGTACCGAGGCTATATGGATTTTTGCAATCAGGCAGGCCATCAATGCGCCTTCTCAGACAAGACAACACACCCTGTTTATATGCCTCGCTTCGCGGGTCGCGTGGTTGACTAAATGCAAAATCAAAAACATCTTGTGCTGTCATCACAGTTTTTTCTCCGTTGATAAGCCAAAAGTGGGTAACTTTCATTTTCTATCCCCGAGAAGATGTAAGAAGCACTGAATATATCGACGCCAGCGAGCGCGAGCCAAGGTACGTTGGTGCCACGGACTCATGACTGCCCAGGTATCATTTAAACGATAAATCCGTATACGTTTCATCACTGTCTCCAAAATTTAGATAAAACAATCCCTTAACGCCTGATTCGGCGCTAAAAATCAACAACGGTGTTTAATGGTTAGAAATTACAAACGGCTTTTAAGTGCTGTATCCAGCGTGTTGCTTGGTGTTGTAGTGCAGCCGTTCATCTGAGGTACTTTCTGCTTCTAAGGGCAAATAGGCTTTGGGGTTAGGCTGTCGGCTTGAGGCAACGGTCTTGGTAATCGACATCAGCGTTCGACAGGTATAAGCGCAATCCATATTACGACAATGCATATATAACTCGCGGGTTAATAATGAAATAGCGCGACTAGTGCGGATGTATAAGCGTTCAGCACAATGTGGACAAGGCATTTTCATGGTTATGTTCCGATTAAGTATTTTT
>JBIKXM010000147.1:0-4061 GCA_044355755.1 Burkholderiaceae bacterium
GCCATTTCCGTCGGCTCGCAAAAGACGTTGAGATACTGACCGCAACGGCTGAAAATATTTGTCGCATCGCTATGCTCAAAATAACGCTTGCTAAATTACGATGAATTTATTTCAAGACGACTTCTAATTTTGCATTACCTAATTTACAAGGGCGTGTGCCAGTTTTTACGGGGCCTTCTGTTGATCCAACTTGGCAGCCAACGCCATATCAACAAGGTACTCAGCAGGGCGCGGAAGCGGTAACGCTGACAACCGCTCAGTTACCCGTACATAATCACTTAGTCCAGGTAACAACTGTCAGCGGCACTGTGCGAAATCCTGGGAGTGCACTCTACGGCGATACGGGTTCAGTACCTATTTATGCGACTCCGGGTGCTCAAGCAACGCTTGCCGCAGAAACTTTGCAAGACAGCGGCAGTGGGCAAGCGCACGACAATATGCAGCCATTCCGGGTATTGAATTTTAATATTGCATTAACTGGCGTTTGGCCTTCTCGCAACTAATTGTTTTCTGATCACCACAGCAAAGGACCATACTATGAGCGATCCATTTATCGGTGAAATTCGCTTACTTGCTTTTCCTCGCATTCCAGTTGGGTGGTTAGCTTGCGATGGCAGCAAGGTATCAATTTCTGAATACCAGCCACTCTTTAGCTTGCTCGGTACCACTTATGGTGGAGATGGCGTGAAGACCTTTGGTTTACCTGATCTACGAGGTCAAGTACCGTTACATCAGGGGACCGGGCAAAATTTAACACCTAGAAAACTGGGGGACTCGGGTGGCACAGAGAATGTAACGTTGAGCTTATCTACGATGCCAACTCACACGCATCCGTTTACAGCGACCAGTACAGAAGCTAATGCAGCGACTCCATCATCAAGTGTGCAACTGGGGGCGCTATCTGGAGGAGACATGATGTATGCCGCCAGTATTACAGGTATTACTCCTCGCGCCACCAGCGCTTCTTCGACATCAACGGCGGGTGGTAATCAAGCACATGAAAATACGATGCCAACTTTAACTGTATCGTTTTGCATTGCAGCCATGGGGCTTTTTCCAGTCAGGCCATAAATAAAAATGTCGCTTTGAGTAGCACAGAAATTGCGCAGTTATTTTGTCGCTGTCTATTGCTTTTCAATAAGGAGAATAATGTGACGACTCCCTTTGTCGGTGAAATACAAATCTTTGGGTTTAATTATGCGCCAAGAGATTGGGCATTGTGTAACGGTGCAACTATGCCGATCAGTCAATATACAGCGCTATATTCGCTGATTGGTACAAAATATGGTGATAATGGTTCGACGTCGTTTCAATTACCTAACTTAGCTGCGCGCACAGTTTGCAGCCAGGGGGCAGGGCAAAATTTGACGCCACGTGAATTAGGCGAGACTTTTGGTGAAAATCAAGTTGCACTCACTATCAATGAAATTCCAGTGCATAACCACGGTGGCATAAATATTTATCGCCAGGCTGATCCGACTTTTCAAAAAAACGCCCCGGCTAATAATTATGGCTTAATGGGGCCAGTACGTACGCTGCCATTTGTTCCTAACAGTCCGACACCAAATACCTACTTAGCGCCAACCACAATTGGTATTAGTGGGAGCGGGCAAGGACATGAAAATCGTCAGCCGTTTCTAGCCTTAAATTTTTGTATCGCATTAGAGGGCGAGTATCCTTCCTTTAACTAGGTGCGTGCGAATTGCATACATTTCCTATTGGTAAAGTTTTTCATACTCCGGATGCATTATTGCAGCGCGATGTTATTTTGCGTAACGCCACCATGCGCGATATCAATTTTCTGTGCTGCTTGTATTACCAGTCCAGGGCGGCTGAGTTAGCTGCCGTTGCATGGTCAGAGGCTGATAAAAAAACTTTTTTAGATAGCCAGTTCGACTTACAACATCATCATTATTTGACTTACTACGCAGAAGCTAATTTTTTGATAATCGAGCACCAGTCTATGCCCATTGGCAGATTTTATTTGTTACAACAAGAAGATACTTTTTTGGTTGTCGATATTAGTCTGGTGTCGGAATGGCGTAACCAAGGTATTGGTTCGATATTAATACGCTATGCGCAAAAATTAGCGCAAGAAGCCCAAGCCGCATTACAGTTGCATGTTGAACAGCGTAACCAAGCTGCCTATAGGCTGTATCAGCGCCTAGGGTTTGTTCATATTGGTGTTGAAGGTAGTCATATCAAAATGCACTGGCCTAGCAACGCAACGTCGCTCTTATCCCTCAATTAAAAATAGCCTGATACAAAAAACCATCGCGATCACGTCCAATCGGTAGCAAAAAGATACCCAGTTCGCCCAGGGTTTGATGCTTCAAACGATAAATTTTCTGCATAAATAACACAGGGGATTCATTGCGAAACAGCAGACTGAAAGGCGCTCTGAGCATGCCGGCCCACTTTAGGTTTGTCAGTGGCCGTGCTTCAACCAAGACAAATGGTGCATGACCATCGCTCAGAGCAATAAATGTTTCGTTTAAACGTGGTACAAAATGTTCTAAAGAGAGAATATCCATATTGCGATCGAATTTAAATAAGACGAATATAAGAAAATGTGCCACTGAAAATTCTGCTCCAGCACGCTATTACCATGACCTAGATAATGCTTTGCTCAACGCTGCTGCTGTCTAATATGATTGTTTTGTTGCGTAGAGCGAAAGTATAATGTACACCTGTCATGTCTCCAAGTCTGTAAATTTACACAGCGATTAGGATGGACAAGTAGCCCGCAAGGTCTACTTCCTTTATGTCTGGCTCGCTAGTTTTAGAGGCAATGCACGCTTGGATAAACATGCACTATGTCCTCGGCAACACTTGCAAACAGAGCTAGTCATTCAAGTTGAATTTTCACCGAAAATGGTTGCACCCAATATCACTCAAGGCTGTATGCATTCTCTCCTACGAATCCTTATTCTTTTTAGGCAATAAAAACTTACTATGCGTATTCTATTAACAGGCGGTACAGGTCTGATTGGTCGCGCACTTTGCCACTCTTGGGCATCTAAAAATCATGAATTAATTGTATGGAGTCGCTATCCAGAAAAAGTTGAACGACTATGTAGTGGTGCTCGCGGTATAGCCTCATTGGCACAACTTGATGATACAAAACCTGTCGATGCAGTCATTAACCTTGCCGGTGCACCGATTGCGGATAGACCTTGGACAGCCGCACGACGTCAGTTATTATGGAGCAGTCGGGTTGAGTTGACGCATCAGCTGGTGGAATGGATGGCCGGCCAACGGCAAAAACCTCAGGTATTCATTTCAGCGTCAGCCGTAGGCTGGTATGGGGATGGGGACGAGCGTATCTTAGATGAATCCAGCCTACCAGGTAAAACTAACTTTGGCAGTCAGTTGTGTATGGCTTGGGAACAAGCCGCCGAATGTGCCAGACAATATGGAATACGTGTGGTTTTATTACGCACAGCACCAGTATTGTCAACTAAAGGTGGTATGTTGGCACGTCTACGTTTACCTTTTAGATTAGGTCTGGGTGGCCGCATCGGCAATGGGCAGCAATGGATGCCCTGGATTCATATTGATGATCAGGTAAATTTAATCGACTACTTATTACACCAGTCGCAATGCTTCGGTGTATTGAATGCTTGTGCACCCGAGCCGGTCAGGAATTCAGAGTTCACTCAAATATTGGCGCATGTACTCCATCGACCTGCACTGTTACCAATCCCCGCATGGGCAATCAGGCTCGCACTGGGGGAAATGTCAGTATTGCTATTAGAGGGGCAACGTGCTATACCGAAGCGAGCGCTAGAACACGGTTTTAAATTTGCGTATCCGGTTTTAGATAAAGCGCTACTTAATATATTCGGCCGCTGTATTTGATGAGGTATGGGTTAGGCATAGCGGCCTATACTGATCACAGCATACTGATGGTCAGGTCTTAACCAATAAGAAAAGGGTAGTGCCTCCAATCAATTGAAATGATATCGCTCAATATAGGTTCCGATAATTTTTTCATGTATTTCAGCGGATTTAGAAAAGCAAATGGTTTTTCTGGCTAGGCGTTTGATATGAGTACGGAG
>JBIKXM010000148.1:0-4059 GCA_044355755.1 Burkholderiaceae bacterium
CCGCTTCCGCCCTTTAGCACGGCGTGCGTTAATCACTTTTCTCCCACCGGTGGTTTTCATGCGCACACGAAAGCCATGCGTACGTTTACGGCGAGTTACTGACGGTTGATAAGTACGTTTCATTTTTTTACTCTTAACAGCTATCCAGCAGAACAGGCGATTTAATCTTGTTCCAACAAACTTGTCAAGATATAAATTAATAAAGTCAAAAAATCAGGGCAAGTTATTTATTTAATACGGGTTTTATACTTTTACCCATGTTTTTCACAACTTATCCACAGCTTTATCCTTTGTGGATAAGTTATCCACAAAGTTACAATTAGTTTTTCACAGATTTATTGATATCTCTGCGTTGTCTTAGAGATCTATCTATATCGCTGATTTTCAATAATTTTCATCGCAATGATTTAACCAATGAGCGACTTTTGGCAAACTACTTCAGAACAACTCGAACGCGAGTTAACCCCGCAACAATATCGAACTTGGATAAAACCCTTATCCTTGGTTTCGTATGACGAAAATTTAAATACTGTCAGAATTAGTGCCCCTAATCGATTTAAATTAGATTGGGTAAAAAGCCAATTTTCCAATCGCATCACTGAACTGACCTGCCAACATTTAAATCAAAATGTTCAGGTTTTGTTTGTGCTGGGCACACAAACGCAAACGACGCCTAACAATGTGTTAAGTATCGTTACACCAAAAGGTGAAAATACTGCACAAAACACTATTATTGCCAAGCCTAATGAATCAGAGGAAAAAGATAATACGCTTGCCATTCGTTCCAAGCTTAATGCCAGCCTTACCTTTGAAACCTTGGTCACTGGTAAAGCAAATCAGCTTGCACGTGCCGCCGCTATTCAAGTTGCCAACCATCCTGGTATTTCCTATAACCCTTTGTTTTTGTATGGGGGAGTCGGATTAGGCAAAACTCACCTGATGCATGCGATTGGAAATGCGATATTTCAAGAAAATCCGCGTGCTCGTATTCGTTACATCCATGCCGAGCAGTACGTTTCAGATGTCGTGAAAGCTTATCAACGTAAAGCATTTGAAGAGTTTAAGCATTATTATCATTCTCTGGATTTATTATTGATAGACGATATTCAATTTTTCTCCGGTAAAAATCGTACTCAAGAAGAGTTTTTCTATGCGTTTGAAGCACTCACAGCGCATAAAGCACAGGTGATTATTACCAGTGATACTTATCCAAAAGAAATTAATGGCATTGATGAACGTCTGATCTCTCGTTTTGATTCGGGTCTGACAGTAGCCATTGAACCACCTGAATTAGAAATGCGGGTCGCTATTTTGCTGAAAAAAGCACAAAGCGAAGCAATCCATTTGCCTGAAGAAGTCGCTTTTTTTATTGCCAAACATTTACGTTCAAATGTGCGTGAACTAGAAGGCGCTTTGCGTAAAGTACTTGCTTATTCACGTTTTCATGGACGTGAAATTACCATTGAAAGTACCCGAGATGCGCTGAAGGACTTACTAACCTTACAAAATCGGCAAATTTCAGTTGAAAACATTCAAAAAACAGTAGCTGATTTCTACAGCATCAAAGTAGCAGAGATGTATTCTAAAAAACGTCCTGTCAATATCGCTCGACCACGTCAAATCGCTATGTATTTGGCTAAGGAATTAACGCAGAAGAGCTTACCTGAAATTGGCGAACTGTTTGGCGGACGTGATCACACGACGGTTTTACATGCGGTACGCAAAATGACCGAAGAACGAACTAAAGATGCTCAACTGAATCATGAGCTTCATGTTTTGGAGCAAACACTTAAGGGATAATGAATAAGTTGTGTATAAAGTTTGCACTATTTGAGTAAAACCCACCTCTAGCAACACAATAACTTTTTTATGCAGAAAATATTCTTTTAGAATAAACAGCCTTATGCACGTTTAAAAATAGAGTTAACTTATTGATATATATATTAAAAAAAACTTATACACAGTTATGTACAACTCTATTAACTACTATCAGGATATAAATTTATGGTTATGGAATTAATTAATACGCAGAGAGACCAGCTACTTCGTCCCTTGCAAATTGTTAGTGGTATCGTTGAACGTCGACATACATTACCGATCTTGGCTAATTTATTAATTAAAAGACAGGCGAATCAAGTGTTGTTCATTTCTACTGATATAGAAATGCAAATTACAACTTCGTACCCATTAGAAAAAGTAACTACATCAGAATTAGCAACCACCGTCGGGGCACGTAAATTAGTAGATATTTTGCGAGCCATGCCTGAAGCACCAATTAACCTATCGCTGAATAGTAAAAAGATGGTCGTGCGTTCAGGCAAGAGCGCTTTTGCTTTACAAACTTTACCAGCAGAAGAGTTTCCCATTATTTCTGAACATGCTGAACCTATAATTCGTTTTACAGTTACGCAAAAAAATTTCAAACAATTACTCTGTATGACTTATTTTGCGATGGGTAACCAAGATATCCGGTATTATCTGAATGGTATGTTATTGGTAACCACAGATCAGCACTTAACGGCTATTGCAACTGATGGACACAGACTAGCGTATAGTGTGATTGAGCTTGACGGCGGTACTTTGGTTGGAAAAATTACGCAGCAAGAAAATATTATTCCAAGAAAAACGATTATGGAGTTATATCGACTCTTAGAGGAAACAGATGAGCCAATTGAAATTACTTTTTCAAGCCATCAAGCTAAGTTTAAATTTAATAATATCGAGATTTTGTCAAAAGTAATTGAAGGCAAATTTCCGGATTATCAAAGAGTAATTCCTAAAGGCTATCAAAATACTTTTTGCGTCCCTAGAGCTTTACTCCAAGCAGCTTTACAACGTGCTGCTATTCTGACTTCAGATAAATTTAAAGGTATTCGTTTTGTCCTGGATAAAAATAAGTTAGAAATCAACTCTACCAATACAGACCAAGAAGAGGCAAAAGAAGAACTCGAGATCAGCTATCAAGGTAATACAATCGACATTGGTTTTAATGTCACCTACCTTTTAGATGTACTCGCCAATTTAAAAAATGAAATACTGGAAATGAGTTTGGCAGACTCGAATTCAAGTGCTTTGATCACGATACCTAACGATAGTTCGTTTAAATATGTTGTTATGCCAATGCGCATTTAGAAATAATCGATATGAATAATCAAGATATGCAATACAGTGCTTCTTCTATACAAATTTTAGAAGGTTTAGAAGCGGTTAGAAAACGTCCAGGAATGTATATTGGCGACACCTCCGATGGTACAGGTCTGCATCATTTAGTGTTTGAGGTATTGGATAATGCAATCGATGAGGCACTGGCGGGGTATTGCAATGAAATCAAGGTAACGGTGCACACCGATAATTCAATTTCCATTGTTGATAATGGTAGAGGCATTCCGACAGGAATCAAATTTGATGATAAACATAACCCGAAACGCAGTGCAGCAGAAATAGTCATGACTGAACTACATGCGGGGGGTAAGTTTGATCAAAATAGTTACAAAGTCTCTGGTGGCTTGCATGGAGTTGGCGTATCGTGTGTGAACGCCTTATCAAAATGGTTACGCTTGACCATTCGCCGCCAGGGCAAAACCCATTTTATGGAATTTCATCGCGGACAAGTGTCTGAACGTGTAGTCGAAACACAAGACGGGGTTTCTGTTTCTCCAATAAAAGTATTAGGTTCGACAGAGTTACAGGGAACAGAGGTTCATTTTTTAGCGGATGAAGAAATTTTTGGGAATATTGAATATCACTATGACATTCTGAGTAAACGTATTCGAGAATTGTCTTTTCTAAACCATGGGGTACATATCAAGTTGATTGATCAGCGCAATGGTAAAGAAGAAGATTTTGCTTTATCAGGTGGGGTTCGTGGCTTTGTAGAATATATCAATCGATCAAAAACGGTTCTTCATCCTAATATTTTTTACGCTAATTCTGAGTCTGTTACAGATCAGCCCGGTTCCATCGGCGTAGAGGTAGCGATGCAATGGAATAGTAGTTATAACGAACAAGTACTTTGTTTTACCAATAACATTCCGCAACGCGATGGGGGTACACATTTAA
>JBIKXM010000150.1:0-4045 GCA_044355755.1 Burkholderiaceae bacterium
GTCTTTGTTTTTACAAAGGGTGAAACGCGGTAACCTCCACCAGGAGCAATCTCAAATAGGCAGACAGTGAGGCGGCCCGCTGAGTCTGCGGGTAGAGAGCTTGAGCTAAGCGGTAACGTTTAGCCTAGAGGAATGGTTGTCACCAGAGTCAAATCTGGCAACAGAATCCGGCTTATCGGCTGGCTTTGCTTTCCTTACTTGGAACAACCTAAACCAGTCGATAGATAGATTGAATTAATCTGGGAAAAGCTCGTTTACAAACGCATCCGCGCTTGGACCTAATAGCTCCTGTCCAGCGGCACACAACATGGCCCCTATCGCGCCGCCTAATAATGGATTAGCGGCCATCGAGCTAACTGCAGCCGAAACGCCAATCACCGTGGCCACACAGATTACTCGAACCAACACCTTACGGAACATTTTCCAAGTCGCAACTTGTTCGACAGTTTTTTTCAGCGCACGCCCTACTTTGGATGCAAATGTCACCGGCGCCTGCGCCACCTTGCAAAGCATGGCTTTGAATTTAGTGAAAAAGTTGGATTTAGATGCCGTAGAATTAACACCATTGACTGCAGTAGAGTTAGCCGCCGTATCTGGGTTAAGCGTCATATTAGCATTACGTGGAACAAACGCCGCAGCATTCGGGTTCAGCGGAGCATGACGCGGAAAAAATGGTGCAGCATTGGGGTTTAGCGCAGCATGACGCGGAAAAAAAGGCGTAGCATTCGGATTAAGCGCTTGAGTTGAAAAATTTGCCCGAATCATAATATACAAGGTTCCTGTAAAAATAAAAAACTATTATTTATTTTATAAATGTCATTCTCCTCGTATTTGCACTACTTAGCTTGCAAAAATCGCTCCTTTTTCGACAGAACATTAATTTATTTCCACAGCTCTGTTAGACTGAGGCCTTTTATAGTTTGACTTGTGATTCGCGTAGAACATCTGTACAAAACATACGTCTCAAAGGGTCGTGAGATCCCTGCATTAAGGGATATCAATTTAGATATTCATGCAGGAGAAATTTTTGGGATTATTGGCCGATCTGGTGCGGGTAAAAGCTCACTGATTCGCACTTTTAATTTATTAGAGCGCCCATCGCAAGGCCGTATCTATATTGAAGGGCAAGACATTACCGAGCTTGGGTCGCAAGCATTACGGGCGCTACGCCAGCGCATCGGCATGGTGTTTCAGCACTTTAATTTATTGCAAGCAAAAACCGTCGCAGAAAATATTGCTTGGCCGCTAAAAATAACCGGTAACTACAGCGCCACACAACGTCGGGCACGGGTTGCGGAGCTACTCGATTTAGTTGGTTTGGCACAGCATCAGCATCATTATCCAGCCCAGCTATCCGGCGGACAAAAACAACGGGTGGGCATTGCGCGTGCCCTGGCAAATTATCCTCATCTGTTACTCTGCGATGAAGCCACCTCAGCATTAGACCCAGAAACAACACAATCCATTTTGCAACTCCTGCTCGACATTAATCAGCAATTGGGTCTGACAATTGTGCTGATTACCCATGAAATGCAGGTGATTCGTACTATCTGCGATCGCGTGGCGGTGCTTGAGGCTGGCCAAATCATCGAATCAGGCAAGGTAGCCGATGTATTTCTTCATCCACAGCACCTCTTAACACAATCATTAGTGGCCCAGAGCCATATTTTTGATGTATCGGCACTCAATCATAGCGAGCCAGGCAACACCATTCCAGGCCAGCTAGTTAGACTCACTTTTACCGGTACGATTACCTATGAGCCGGTACTGCATCTTATCGCTTCAAGCTGTGCGGCACAGATCAGTATCTTGCAAGGTACGATTGCACGTATTAAAGACACGCCTTATGGGCAACTATTAGTAGCTATCAAAGGCACACCACAAGACATTGCCCAAGTATTTTCAATTTTGGATCAGCAACAGATTCACCATGAGGTATTGCAGTGATAGATTTATCGATAATTGATTGGCAGGAGATTGGACAGGCTACGCTCGAAACCATCACCATGACTGGTGTCGCTTTACTTTTTACAGTAGTCTTCGGTTTATGTTTAGGCATTGCCCTGTTTCTTACGGGTAGCCCTGGTTTTAGTTCAAAAGCACCACGTGCACGCACGCACGCACGCGCAAGAGAGCAAGAGCTGCATAGCTATGCAGCTAAAAGTAGCACTTCAATTACAGCGAATATCAGCCATGCGAAGGTTACGTCAAGCAAGCAAAACCATACTAAAGAACAAATAAAGGCGAATGGGTATAAACCTCGATTCGAGACATACAACCTGATCTACCGCATCTTATCTTTTGTCGTGAATGTGTTGCGCTCCATTCCTTTTTTGATTTTATTGATTGTGCTACTTCCCTTTACCTTGTGGCTCACGGGTACATCACTGGGCGTACAAGGCGCGATTCCACCGCTAGTGATTGGGACAACACCATTCTTTGCCAGATTAGTCGAAAACGTGCTCCGTGAAATTGATAAAGGCATCATTGAAGCCTGTCAGGCCATGGGGGCGCGGGTTCATCAAATTATTTTGGCCTTATTACCCGAAGCGCTACCCGGTCTCATTGGGGCCATTACAGTGACAGCAATTACCTTAATGTCTTATGCTGCAATGTCCGGCGTAATCGGGGGTGGTGGCTTGGGTGATTTAGCGATTCGCTATGGTTACCAGCGTTTCCAAGTTGAAATTATGCTGGTTACGATTGCTATATTGGTTGTCCTAGTTCAATTGCTGCAATACGCAGGAGATTATTTAGTACGGTATTTCTCACGTAAATAGCACTTAGGCCACACGCTCGAAAAACTTTACCTAAACTAGCACACATAACCCACTTAACTGGAGTAATGATGAAACAACTCTCTTCTTTAATTGCCATGACTTTGCTGACTTACAGTGTCTGGAGTCATGCCATCGAAAAATTAACGATTGCAGCAACACCGGTGCCCCATGCTGAAATTCTGGCATTTGTGAAACCGAAATTAGCGAAAGAAGGCATCGAGTTACGCATTAAAGAATTTAGTGATTACATTCAGCCAGCCATCCAAACCAACGAAAAACAAGTTGACGGTAATTTTTTTGCACACTTACCTTATATCAATGAGTTTAAAAAAAACCACAAAAATGATATTGAAGTCATGGTGGCAAGAATACATATCGAGCCTTTTGCTGGATACTCTTTAAAACATAAGCGTATCACCGATCTGCCTGATGGCGCTAAAGTCGCGATTCCCAATGACCCCTCCAATTCCGGTAGGGCCTTATTGTTATTGGCGCACGCGGGTCTGATCAAGCTAAAGGATAACAATAAAACTTCAGCTACCAAAAAAGATATCATCAGTAATCCTAAGCGCCTAGATATTCGCGAGCTCGAAGCAGCGATGTTACCGCGTGTCTTAAGTCAAGTCGATTTGGCCTTGATTAACAGTAACTACGCTTTGGTCGCCAAACTGAATCCGCTGAAAGATGCATTGCTTATCGAGAGCCAGCACTCACCGTATGCAAATATCTTAGTCGCGCGTGTAGACAATCAACATAGCCCCGCTATCAAAAAATTAGCTGCTGCCCTGACCGCTCCAGAAACCAAGAAATTTATTCAGGAGAGATATAAAGGCGCGATCATTCCTGCTTTTTGATCTAATTTTTAATAAACTCAATTGTTGGCTGATAACTGCGTGTTGCTGCCAACGCTGATCTTTGTGTGACGCGGCGACCACATACTTCAGTATTCGCTGACATCCCAAAAACCGAACAAGACAGTACCAGACGCTTACGTGTCGCATCCGTGATATCCCATGATTTCGTATCTGGTGTGCGTGCTAGTGCACCAAATTTATTTTCATTCGAGGCGTTACGACCATTCGTCCAAGGCGGGCCTTGTTTCGTAATATCCGCATACTCGGTTGCACCTGAATTCACATCTTTGACGACAATAATCGAACCCACCGCAGGTTGTATCCCAACCACATAGTTCCTACCCGCATTGCCATCGTTAATCACATAATCCGGGGCAACAGTAATTACGCAACAATTATCACCCACCTTAC
>JBIKXM010000151.1:0-4043 GCA_044355755.1 Burkholderiaceae bacterium
TTTTATCCGCTCCCATTCTTTGTCTTTTAAACTGCTCGGGTACATCTTGTCCTTCTCTCACTTCTCTTTTCAACCGCTTGATTCTCTCATACAACTTTTTTCAAGACGGGTTCTAATAAAATAGATAGATACTTTTCACAGGGAGAAAAAATGGTTACGCCAGAAAATGAGCAAGAGAGCACAATAGCTAACCCCTCTTTTAGTACAAAAATCATGCTATCCCGGATTGGCATAGGCTTATTGCAAGGGGTTATTTTGTATTTTATTTACCAGGCTGTGGGTAAAAAATTTGACCCGCAGATACTCTTTGCTTGTTTTTGGTTAGCATGCATTATTCCTATCATTGGGATTTCAAGTTTAGGTCATTTGAATAAAAAGCAAATCTGTAGCTGGTTACTCATGCTTGCTGTCATCACCGGTGGGCTCGCATTGTATGCCGTTTGGCGTACGCCTGGTGATACTGGCCTGTTCTATTCTCCCTTAATGCTTGCCTATCCCATTACGCTATACATTGCGCATACCTTAGTTTTAGCTGGTGCGTTAGATAAAAGTTTTATTGCGAGCTATCCCACTTATTTTGCAATTGCCTGGAAGCTTTTAATCCAGTTCATATTTTCGCTACTATTCGTCGCCGCGTTATATGCAGTGCTTGTTTTAGGTAGCACATTATTTGCGCTCGTGAAGCTATTTTTTCTCAGAAAACTATTACTCGAATCCTGGTTTGTCATTCCGACCATCACGTTTGCGTTTGCCTATGCCTGGCACATCACCGATGTTAAACCTGGGATTATTAAAGGAATTCGGACACTTTTACTGACCTTGCTGTCGTGGATTTTGCCGATTGCGGTATTACTCGTCACTGGCTTTCTACTAAGCTTGATCTGGACTGGGCTAGATAGCTTATGGAAAACGCGGAATGCAACACTTAGTTTACTCAGCATAGCTATCGTTTTGATTTTATTGATCAATGCCACGTTTCAAAATGGCCGCACCTCAGCCACGCTAATCACTCAAATCTGCGCCAAAATAGGCGCCTGTTTACTATTGCCAATTACTGGAATCGCCATTTATGCTTTAGCTTTGCGTATTGGGCCATACGGCTGGACAGATGAACGGGTCATTGCTGCAGCCATCCTATTAATCATCAGTTGTTACGCAATTGGCTATTTATGGGCTGCAAGCCAACGCGGTATCGCGCTACAAGGCATCGCTAAAGTTAACATCATCAATGCTCTGATTGTTATTAGCGTGATACTGGCATTATTGACACCGCTTGCAGACCCCAAAAGAATTTCTGTCAACAATCAAATACACCGCTTGCTGACCGGCAAAATTTCAGTGAATGACTTTGATTTTGATTATCTAACGTCTGAGGGTGGCCGCTATGGCTCATCAGCCCTCGCGCAAATAAAAAATATTTCAGATGGAGCAGATGCGTCTCAGATTCGAGATGGTGCCGAACAAGCGTTACAAAAAAGTACACCTCAAATCAAAAATGATGTCGCATTAAGCAAACAAGCTTTACAAAGAAATCTAACCATTTGGCCTAAAACAATGCATTTACCCGACTCATTTTTACAGCAATCATGGATCGATCAGTTTTATCATGTACCTAATTGTTTAACCACTGCGGGCTCGTATTGCGATGTTTATTTACAGCCCAACCCAAACGGCTTAACCACATTAATATTAGTTCCGATGGAGGGTTTAGCGGCTGTGTTTGTCCAAGTAGGCGAACGTTGGATAATGCAGGGAAGTCTACCCTTGGAGTTTTCGCAATGCTCTGCCTTTCATAAAGCATTAAAGGCCGGGCAATTTCAATGGATCCCGTCGACGCGCAAAGATTTACAGATCGCTGGGCAACGAATTGAGTTGCTGATTAATAATCATGAAATTGATTGCCCCTAAAATGGCTCCTTTCGAGAATCGTTAGGTACTAATATGCATCCTTATCTTCAACAATTGCAGCCGTATCCATTTGAAAGATTGCGTCAATTGGTGTCAGATATTCAACCTAACGATCAACTCTCCCCGATCAGTTTTAACATTGGAGAACCGCGCCACCCCACACCTGAGTTAATCAAGCAAGCGCTGATCGCCCATTTAAACACGCTATCCCAGTACCCGACGACGCATGGGACACTGGCATTGCGCCAAGCGATAGCGCACTGGTTGATGCAACGTTATCATTTGCCGCAGGTGAATCCAGAGACTGAAGTATTGCCGGTTAATGGTTCGCGTGAAACTTTATTCGCCTTTACACAAGCCATCATCGACAGCCGCATACCGGCTAAAGTAGTTTGCCCTAATCCTTTCTATCAGATTTATGAAGGGGCAGCCTTACTAGCCGGCGCACAACCCCTTTTTGCTCCTTGCACAGCCGGCCATGATTTTGCAATGAATTTAACGCAAATAAGCGTTCAGGATTGGCAGCAAGTGCAATTATTGTTTGTCTGTTCACCTGGCAACCCAACTGGCAAGATACTTGATTTACAAGCGTGGCGTGAACTATTTGCACTATCTGATCGCTATGGTTTTGTGATTGCCTCAGACGAATGTTATTCAGAAATTTATTTTGATGAAAATCATCCTCCGTTAGGGGCTTTACAAGCAGCGCATCAATTGGGACGCAGCTTTGAACGCTTAATCAGCTTCTCCAGTCTCTCGAAACGCTCCAATGCGCCCGGTATGCGCTCTGGTTTTGTCGCCGGTGATGCCGATTTGATCAAAGCTTTTTTACAATATCGCACCTATCATGGTTGCGCCATGAGTCCAGCGGTACAAGCAGCTAGTATTGCCGCCTGGCAAGATGAAGTGCATGTACAGGATAATCGTCAGCGTTATCGTGCAAAATTTAATCGGGTAATGCCCATGCTCGCGTCAACACCACTGCAAATGAAAATGCCGGATGCAGGATTTTATTTATGGATAAATGTGAGCCATACAGGCTTAAACGATACAGAATTCGCACGTGCCTTGCTGGCCCAATATAATCTGTCTGTTCTACCTGGCAGCTATTTGGCCAGAACTGTGCATGGCACGAATCCAGGTGAAAATTACATTCGCATGGCACTGGTTGCTGAGTTTGAAGCGTGCCTAGAAGGTGTGCAACGGCTCGTGGCGTTTTGTGCTCAACGCGGATAACCTCAACAAAATTACACTACACCATTTAACTTTATGTCTTTATCGCTCCAACAAACGATCGAACAGGCTTGGGATCATCGAGCTGATTTATCTACTGACTATGCCCCGCAAGAGATTCGTGATGCGGTAACGGAAACCTTAGCCGGGCTGAATCAAGGTACCTTGCGCGTGGCCACCAAGACAGCACCAGGACAATGGCAGGTGCACCAGTGGCTTAAAAAAGCTGTATTGCTGTCTTTCCGCTTAGACAACAATCGCATTACGATAGCGGGAGGCAATGACAAACACCCAGGGTTTAGCCAGTTTTACGACAAAGTGCCATCAAAATTCGCACACTATTCTGAAACCGATTTTGCCCAAGGTGGCTTCCGGGTGGTACCTCCCGCTACCGTGCGCCACGGGAGTTTCATTGGCCGCAATGCTATTCTGATGCCATCTTTCGTCAACATTGGTGCTTATGTCGATGAGGGCACGATGGTCGATACCTGGGCCACCGTCGGCTCATGTGCGCAGATTGGCAAAAACGTTCATCTTTCAGGCGGCGTTGGCATTGGTGGCGTGCTAGAGCCCCTGCAAGCTAATCCGGTGATTATCGAAGACAACTGTTTTATCGGCGCACGCTCAGAAATTGTTGAAGGCGTGATTGTCGAAGAAAATGCCGTAATTTCAATGGGTGTCTATATTGGCCAATCAACTCGTATTTTTGATCGCCAAACTGGCGAAATATTGATGGGGCGGGTACCTGCCGGGGCTGTAGTAGTGCCGGGCAGCTTACCGTCTGCTGATAACAAATACAGTCTTTATGCGGCAATTATTGTGAAACGTGTGGATGCACAGACCCGCGCCAAAACCAGCCTAAATGATTTATTACGAGGTGATTGAGCGTGCGTACCCAACTT
>JBIKXM010000152.1:0-4042 GCA_044355755.1 Burkholderiaceae bacterium
CTCGACCCCTATCTTGGTGGTGTGCATGATTTGGCAATTCACACAGATCTGGAACGATTTCTTATTCGGTGTCGTCTTCAGCGGTAGCGATTCGCAACCGATTACTGTGGCTTTAAACAACTTGGTAAATACCTCAACTGGTACCAAAGAATACAACGTTGATATGGCGGCTGCGATGATTGCAGCATTGCCAACCTTGGTCGTCTACATCATTTCCGGGCGCTATTTCGTCCGAGGCTTAACTGCCGGCGCGGTCAAAGGATGATCGATGCAGTTTGATGTACAAATTTTCATTGCTTCCAAAAGGGGTTAATAATCTATGTCTAGCCTTTCGATTCGCAATATTCATAAAGCCTACCCTGGTGGTGTTGAAGTACTTAAAGGGATTAACTTAGATATTGACCCTGGGCAATTCCTGATTTTGGTCGGTGGTTCTGGTTGTGGTAAATCAACCTTACTCAATATCATTGCGGGTTTAGAAACACCCACGAGCGGCGAGATCTACATTGCCGATCAACTAGTCAATCAATTGAGTCCTAAAGAGCGCGATATTGCGATGGTATTCCAATCCTATGCGCTGTATCCGTCGATGACCGTGCGTGAAAATATCGCGTTTGGTTTAGGGATACGGAAAATGCCCAAAAGCCAGCAGCAAGCGACCATTGAGCGCGTCGCAGAAATGTTGCAAATTACCCATTTGCTCGATCGCAAACCCGGGCAACTTTCTGGTGGGCAACGTCAGCGTGTAGCGATGGGCCGTGCACTGGCTCGCAATCCCATTCTGTTTTTATTTGATGAGCCGCTATCTAATTTGGATGCTAAATTACGGATTGAGATGCGGACAGAGATCAAACGCATGCATCAGCAATTAGGTACGACGATAGTCTATGTCACGCATGACCAAACCGAAGCGATGACCTTGGGCGATCGCATCGCTGTGATGCGCGATGGTGTGATTCAACAATTTGGTACTCCCCAGGAAATTTACGATAATCCAGCCAATCTCTACGTTGCTGATTTTATCGGTGCGCCCTCGATGAATTTCATTCCAGGTCGGATTATCAGTCATGATGAGCAAATCACTTTCGCTTGTCCGAATACCCATGGTGATTTTTTACTGAAACTACCGTTTAAAAATCCGGGTGCGGTCTTAAACCGTGAAGTACTTTTAGGCATTCGTCCAGAAAACATTACTGACAAATTTTCTGCACGCGATGTCGATGCTCAGACAATTTCAAAAAATATCGTATTTAGTGAGCCTACCGGCCCAGACACATTAGTGACGTTTTATATCAATAACAAACCGATTACTGCGCGTACTGACCCGAAATTAGGTTGCCGGCCAGGAGATACCGTGCCGTTATGTTTTGATGTGTCCAAGGCATTATTGTTTGATCCAGAAACAGAGATGCGGATTGCTTTGTCCTGAGTTAGTGACGTGATTCAGAATATATCGCTTTATTGCTCTTGTGCTGTATTTAAATTTCAGGAGCAATACCTTTTTTCCGCTTAATTTAAAACCCCGAGTTCGGTTGCGCTAAAAAAACCTGTTCCTCGGGTGTCGATATACGGCTAAGAATAGCGTTGCGATGTGGAAAGCGTTGAAAACGCGCAATAATTTTCTGATGCTGGACCGCATAGTCGAGCTCTAGTAGATGTGCTCCAGTCTCCTGCTGTAAGCGTTTAAACAAGGCTACCGAACGCGCTTGCATCGCGCTATCTTCAGCGTGCTCAAACGGCAGATAAACAAAAGCTCGCTGTACGGTTAATAAAGCACGGTCCATCCCCGCCTCAACCATATTTTGTGCCAGCCGCAGGGCGCGGCTATCTCCGGCAAAGGCAAGTGGCGTGTCGCGATAAATATTGCGCGTAAATTGATCTAATAACAAAATTAACGCCAGTGCTGACTCCGGCGCTGCTTCCCATTCGCTGAGTGTGCCTGCCAGTGCTTGCTCTACCCAAGCGCCAAATTGTGTCCGAATTTGCGCGTCGAAATTCGGGTCTTTGGTAAACCAAATACTGCGGGCTAAACCATAGCCTGCGGTATCCTGGGGCAAGAACCAAAAATCGAGAATAGACTGAGCAATGGCAGGGGTATTCATCATTTCGTTTCTGCGCGTAGATGAGGGAATAAAATGACATCGCGAATATTTGGGCTATCCGTGATCAACATAATTAAACGATCAATGCCGATACCGCATCCTCCGGTCGGGGGCATGCCATATTCAAGTGCACGAATATAGTCGGCATCAAAATACATCGCCTCCTCATCCCCGGCTTCCTTTTGCGCAGCCTGTTGTTGGAAGCGTTGTGCTTGATCTTCAGGGTCGTTTAATTCCGAAAAGCCATTTGCGATCTCACGGCCAGCGATAAATAATTCAAAACGCTCGGTAATCTCCGGTTGCGTATCTGAGGCGCGGGCTAACGGTGAGACCTCAACCGGATAATCAATAATATACGTTGGTTGCCACAGCAAATGTTCAGCACAGACTTCAAATAGCGCGAGTTGTAAGGCACCAATACCCGCATTCTGTATCTGTGGGGCATCGAGGTTTACCCCTTTTTGGCGCAATGCTTGTCGTAAAAATTGACTATCTTGCAATTGCGTCGGCTGATACGCTGGCGCATATTTACAAATCGCTTGCACAATCGTCAGGCGCTCAAATGGCTGCGTAAAATCAAGCGCTTTGCCTTGATAAGTTAATTGCGCCGTACCGACACAGCTGGTCACGACCTCGCGAATTAATCCTTCGGTGAAATCCATCAGCCAACGATAATCGGTATACGCGGCATAGAATTCCATCATCGTGAATTCCGGGTTATGCCGGGTGCTGACCCCTTCATTACGGAAATTACGGTTAATTTCAAACACACGCTCGATACCACCAACAATCAAGCGTTTCAAATACAATTCTGGCGCGATACGCAAAAACATTTGCATATCCAGCGCATTATGATGCGTGATGAATGGCTTGGCCGCCGCGCCACCGGGTATCGGATGCAGCATCGGTGTCTCAACTTCGACAAACTGAGCCTGCTGCATACATTGGCGCAGTGTACTGATTGCTTTAGCCCGGGTCGCAAAGGTATGACGAGTTTCTGGCGTCACAATCAGATCGACATAGCGCTGGCGAAACTTCATCTCTTGGTCTGCTAGGCCATGAAACTTGTCTGGCAAGGGGCGTAAAGATTTAGCCAGCAGGCGTAATGTCGCGCAGCGTAGCGATAATTCCCCTTTATTGGTGCGAAACAAGGTGCCGCTAGCGCCAACAATGTCGCCGATATCCCAATGCTTGAAGGCTTCATGGTGGGCATGGCCGACGCCCTCATCATTGATATAAAACTGAATTTGCCCACTGCCATCCTGAATCGTGGCAAAACTGGCTTTACCCATGACCCGCTTTAACATAATGCGGCCGGCCAGACTGACTTCAATGGCGGCGCTTTCTAAGGCTTCTTTCGTCGTTTCAGCATACCGTACATGTAAATCATGAGCCTGTGCATTCGGCCGAAAGTCATTCGGATAAGCGACACCGTGTTGGCGCAAGCGCGTCAGCTTGTCACGTCGCTCCTGAATGATTTGATTACTATCTACGGGTTCGAGAGTCGGTTGCTGTGATTCCATGATATTTCCGGATGAAAGATTCAACTAAACACCTTGCTTTAGGCTAGCTTCAATAAACAGATCAAGATCGCCATCTAGTACAGCGCGAGTATTCGACATTTCCACTTGCGTGCGCAGGTCTTTGACGCGGCTCTGATCTAACACATACGAACGAATTTGATGGCCCCAGCCGACATCCGTTTTCGAGGCTTCTAACTTATCTTGCTCCGCCTGACGCTTACGCATCTCTAATTCATACAAGCGTGATTTCAACATAGACATCGCTTCGGCACGGTTACGATGTTGCGAGCGATCATTTTGACACTGCACCACGATACCACTGGGTAAGTGCGTAATCCGTACCGCCGAATCCGTTTTATTAATATGCTGTCCGCCGGCACCAGAGGCGCGAAACGTATCAATGCGTAAGTCGGCTGG
>JBIKXM010000153.1:0-4034 GCA_044355755.1 Burkholderiaceae bacterium
ATTGATAACACCCTGGCTAGAACAGCCTTTGCTTTGCAACCGCATCTGATCTGCCAAAACAAAAAGTGGTTGCTTGAGTTACGCAGAACTGGCATTGAAAAAGCCATCTGTACGCTTACGCCTTTAGAAATCGACTCGGACAATCGCCTTGTTTTTGATTGGGGAAATCGTCTAAGGCAATTGAAACCCGGTTTATACACCGCGCGACTACTAGCTAATGGAACTCAGCAAGACGAAGTGCTATTGCAGCTCAGCCATCACGCAAAAGTCACTCATGCCGAAGTAATAACAATTGATTGCTGTGAAGCGATAGACGAATGTAGACCTGCATGCGATGAAAAACCAGTTTATGTCCCATCCTATACCGTACCCTTGAGGAACTGCTGATGTTTATGCCTGCTGTCGGTTTCAAAGTCACGCTCAAAAATAAATTATTGGCTACAGATGGGATACTACCCTTGTGTGCTAAGGATGTTGCTCAGCTTGCAACATTTCTGACATCCAAAGGTTCTTATACACGCCTCTGGATCAGTGACCGTGTTGGGCATGAAATTATTTATGTGAAAGAGATCGTACAAGGTACTGTTTCTGTTCAGCGTGGAGAAGAAGGTACGCGCGCATTGACTTTCCCCTGCGGCGCTTGCGTGTCTTTTGTGTGGACAGCGGCTAATTTGGCGGACTTTGTTCAGCAAGGATTGGGCGGACGATTACCCGCAGTCTGTGAGGTAAAAGCAGGATCAGATCGACTGACGGTCAACAAAACTGGATGTGAAGTCACCATAGATCGACCTGCCTGTCCAAGCATCGTGTGGCGATCTGGTAATCAAATGTTGGCACAAAATGCAGTAGGCTGTATCAACTCCACGCCTATTAAACCCGCTGTGACGGATGGAGAATATATCAATGCAACAGTGACCATTCAAGATGGGCATATTACGGCCATTAAGTCAGGTACCAATATTGTCTATAGCGGTGGTGGCTGCTGTACATGTAAAGAGAAAGCCTAATGCCTACGCTTAAAATTAACCAATTTGGCGGCATCGTCCCGCGATACAACAAAAGTTTATTGCGCGAAAACATGGCAAGCGAAGCAGAAAATGTTCGTCTCTGGCATGGCACCTTAGCGCCATTCAGAAAGCCTAAACCAATATGGACAGCTCCAGTTGATCATATCCGTAGCATGCTGCGCTTTGGTTGCTGTTGGTTAGCCTGGGATAAACCTTGCGTTGAGGCCGCAGAATGGTTGCCCACCTGTCATCGCTTATATGTAACCGGCGTTGAAGCTTATCCCATCGTCGCATCATTGCCAGAAGATGGATGCATATTGGAATGGAAACGGGTTGGTTTACCTGTACCCGATATTGCGCCCATTGCTACGCTACTGGATGCATCTAAACCACTTCGCACGACAAGTAGTCGCAGTTATGTCTATACCTACATTAATTCGTTTGGTGAGGAAGGCGTGCCATCGCCACCGAGTGATGCCTTGCTTGATGTGCAAGAAGGCGGTGTAGTAATGATCAAAATTCCCGCACCTCCTATGGGGTGGGACATTTCCGAAATACGTTTGTATCGCACGGCCTCAGTCTTTAATGATGGTGAGAAAGCCGATGCACCGACTGCTACAGCCTATTTATTTGTTGCGGATTGTCCCCCTATAGCGCAAGAATTTATGGACACTTTGCTAACCGATGCGCTTGTCGAAGCCAATCTTTCTGAGCAACATACACCACCACCAGAGGATTTAGAAAATATTATCCAATTGACTGATGGTGTACTAGCCGGGTCAGTTGGCAATCAAGTGTGGTTTAGTGAATCATATCAGCCACAAGCTTGGCCGATAGACAATATGCTACAACTGGATGACAAAGTGATCGCGCTCAAATGGAGCAATGACGTGGTGTATGCGATGACGGATGGGCATCCCTATGCCATTGCAGAGTCTTGTGCCGATGGGCAGTGTTGCCGAAAGGTGCATCGTTTTACTCATGCAGAACCTATCGTCTCACGTAAAAGCGCTGTGGCTACTCCGCATGGTGTGGTTTATGCAAGCAATAATGGATTGGTTGGGTTATCTGGCGAGAAAATGTCTATCATCACCGCCCCCTGGTATGCGCAAGATGATTGGCAAGCCTTATTACCACATACGATGAGTGGTAGCTGGGTCGATGGCAACTATATTGGATTTACCTGTAAAACAGGTTTCTTATTTAATTTGCGCGATGGCATCCAGAATGATGGGATTGAGCACAATGATCTAATGCCGCTTTCATTAACGGCCAACGCTGTCCATACGGCCAGAGATGGCAAGTTGTACCTCGCCTTTGGCAATGTAATTCACGAATGGGACGCGGGCGCTGAATTTTTACCGTACCATTGGCGCAGCAAGCTCAACGTAGCGCAAGGCATGACAAATTTTGCAGCAGCCAAGATCACCTTAGATAACGTGCCATTTCCTAAGACAGCACCGTTTGGCATCAAGGTGCGGCATATTGCTGATGGCAAAGTTACCTTTGAGCGTGAAGTGAAGCAATCTCGCGCTTATCGCTTACCGTCTGGCCACAAGCAGATGGATTTTGAGATTGAGGTATCCGGTATCGAAACAGTTAGAGAAATAAAAATGGCGACGAGTATGCAGGAATTGGCTTTGTAATATTCATATTCAGAGTATTAGGGTATGCCCTAGGTAGTTGATTTGCGAAAGTCCCAAAATGGGACTATACTTTGCGTATGAGAGTTATAGCGAAAAAACGCCTTGTTGAGTATTGGCAGAAATATCCTGAAACTGAGCAGCCATTAAAGGCGTGGTACGACGAAGTAGTTCAGGCAGAATGGCAAATACCTCAAGATATTAAGCGTCAGTATGCCAATGCTAGTTTTGTCGCTAATAATAGAGTGGTATTTAATATTAAAGGCAATACGCATCGGATAATTGTGGCTGTGGCTTACCGAGTGGGTGCGGTCTATATTAAATTCATCGGAACGCACAAGCAATATGACAAAGTGGATGCAGCCACTATCGAAATGGAGTAGCACATGGAATTGAAACCTATCCGAACAGAAGTTGAGTATGAGGCCGCCTTGCGTGCAGTGGCTCCTTATTTTGAAGATGAGCCGGTGCCTGGGACACCTCAGGCGGATTATTTTGAGATGTTAGTCATGCTTATTGAGTCTTATGAGACTAAACATTATCCGATTGCACCACCTGACCCTATCGAAGCTATCAAATTTCGTATGGAACAAGCGGGCCTAACTCCAAAAGATTTAGAGCCTATGATTGGACGATCAAACCGAGTTTACGAAATCCTCGCGCGTCGCCGTCCTCTGACTTTGCCAATGATTCGTAAACTGCATGAGAACTTAGGCATTCCGGCAGAAAGTCTTATTGGGCTCTCTGCTAATGGATAAAAATCGATTCAAGCCAGTCTTGTTAAACATAAAGGCAGAACTGCGCCAAGCAATGCAGCGTCTTGGCTTTAAAAAGGCATGGGAAGCATCGGAAGAAGAATATGCTGCACTAGGGTCTGTTGACGTTTTGAAATAAGAGGTTGAAAGGGAGGAGCAAACTCGTAATATTGGAGTTCTGACACAACAACAAAACGAGTTTGCAATGCTCCGATTACTGCTCAGTGATGAGCTATGGTCAAAGCTAAAAGAGATCATGCTACAAGAAAGAATATATGACAAGCCTGCACTTCGAATAACTGTTGAAGGCATGCTATACCGAATGAGAGTAGGCTGTCCGTGGCGAGATTTGCCAATAGCATTCGGTTGTTGGAATTCGATTTATAAAAGATTCAATGCTTGGTGTGCCAAAGGTAAGTGGTACAAAATTTTTAAAGCGCTGGTTATAGAGCCTGATTTAGAGTGGGCATTTATAGATGGTAGTTATGCTAAAGCTCACCAGCATAGTGCAGGCGCGGTGGGTAATGGTGATGAAGGGATCGGCAAAAGCCGCGCAGGTAATACAAGCAAAATTCATTTGGCAGTTGACGGTTATGGTCTGCCGATAGATTTTGATATTACAGGTGGTG
>JBIKXM010000155.1:0-4002 GCA_044355755.1 Burkholderiaceae bacterium
GCAGAACGAAATCACGTATTTCATCTAGCTTGATTACATGCCAGCCGACGGGTGGGGTATTGATTGGCTGCTCGCTGAAATCACCTGGTTTTTTCAGTGCTAACATGCCACGCCCAAACTCTGGATTAACTACCTCAGGGTTAAGCCAACCTAAATCACCGCCATTGGCTGCGCTTTTTGTATCTTTAGACATGGTTTTTGCCAAGTCTTCAAATTTAGCGCCATTTTTTAATTTAGCAATCACTGAGTTTGCATCGGTTTCCTTGTCCAACAGAATGTGCCGCACATGATACTCTTTTGCCCCTGCTGACGCCGTTTTGATTTTTTCATATTCGGCTTTAACTTCGGCTTCTGTAGGCGCATTATCTTTTTCATTTAAATAATGATCGACTACCGCCGAAATCATCATGTTTTTTCTAATTTGCTCAAGCTGGGCTTTAACGTTTTTGTTCTCACTCAGACGTAACTTTTTAGCTTCTTGCAAAATTAGCTTTTCGTTAATCAAGCTTTCGCGGATTTGTTTACGCAATTCAGGCGAGTCTGGTTGACCTGAGTTAGTGATGATTTTATCGATGGATGCGCTTGGGATTGCTTCGCCATTTACAACAGCTGCATTTTGAGCGAAGGCTGTGGCACACACTGAGAGGGCTGCTGCAAGTAGTATTTTCTTTTTCATAATAGATATCACAATGAAGTTATAAATCGAATCGAGCATACTCATCAGATGTAAGCGCTCGAATGGCTACAGCATGCGGACTAACACCTACTAAACTTTTGAAAGCATTATAAACCATACGATGACGAGTCAGTCTAGTTTTGCCAATAAAACAATCTGCAACGATAGTGACACGAAAATGGCCTAACCCAGCATTAGTATGATCTGCGTGTAAATGAGCTTCATCCTGTACATTAAGATAGCTTGGCTGTAACAGTTGCGTTAATACCTTAATAATTTCTTCTTTAGTGGCTATCATGATTGATCGCTATTTTGCACATATTGCG
The DNA here is from genome assembly GCA_044355755.1 of Burkholderiaceae bacterium. GTDB lineage: Bacteria > Pseudomonadota > Gammaproteobacteria > Burkholderiales > Burkholderiaceae > JADYYQ01. Next base: position 1,003 of record JBIKXM010000155.1, read on the forward strand.
CGACCCAAATGCTTTGTGCAATGACGAATATCAATGTCAGGCCTGTGCTACCAAACAATTTAAAATTAACCCATACGTCGGTAGGATAATAATAAGCAATATATAAATTTGCAATCCCTAGAATTATGAAAAAGAGACACCATGCAATATTTAAGATGCTCCATTTTTCATTTGCGATTGCAATATGCTGCGACATGGCAGCTTTGATTAAATTTTTCTTAAAGAAAAAAGCACTAACAAGTAAGCTGAGTGCTAGCAGCCAATATAATATGGTTGGCTTCCATTTGATGAAAATCTCATCATGTAATAGCAAAGTCGCACCACCAAAAACGATAATTAATGCCAATCCGGCCCAAAGCATAGGATCAACTTTACGATGTTTGAACCAGCTAAATGCAACTTGCGCAACGGCGGTTAGCATCGCTACTAATGTTGCGACATAGACTCCGGCTATTTTGTAAGCTATAAAAAAGAAAATGATTGGGAAAAGATCGAACAGAAATTTCATAGCATCCACAAATTACCGCTGTCGGAATTTAAGCGCAGCGGAATTAATACAGTAACGTAAGCCCATTGGTAAAGGGCCATCTTCAAACACATGTCCCAGATGAGCATGACATACTTTACAGACGACTTCGACACGCAGCATATTGTGCGAATCATCAAGTCGCTCGAGTATAGCCTCTTTATTAAGTGGCTGAGTATAACTTGGCCATCCACATCCTGCATCAAATTTATCTTTGGAATCAAAAAGCGGTGCGCGGCAACAAATGCAAATGTATTCGCCATTTTCCCAAAAATCCCAATATTCGCCACTAAAAGGTAACTCTGTCGCACCTTTCTGGGTAACTTGATACTGTAGGGCTGACAGCCCCGCTTTCGCAGTTGGTTTATTCGATGTCGACATATTCTGAGCCGCTCAGATTAAGTTTTATGAATTGACACACTATTTCCTCACTTACAAAATATTTTGCTCAATCTTAAATCACATACAAATCAATATACTCATTTACCGCCATTGATTGCAGTTTTTGTTGGTCTAAGCTTACATCAAGAATGTGCTGTTGTTGTTTGTGTGAAAAACGACGGGCTAAGTTAGTTTTAAATTTTTTGAGCAAAACTGGTAAACCTTCATTGCGTCGACGTTTATGACCAATCGGATATTCAACTACTTTTTCTTGAAGTTGGGTGCCATCAATAAATTCAATCGTAATGGCATTTGCAATTGAGCGTTTATGAGGATCATGATAATCCTGCGTAAACTGCTTATCCTCTATACATTCTATTTTTTCGCGTAGCGTATCAATACGAGGGTCGAAAGCGATGTTGTCCTCGTAGTCCTGCGCAGTCAGTCGGCCAAAGATGAGCGGGATAGCTACCATGTATTGGATGCAATGATCTCGATCAGCCGGGCTATGCAGCGGCCCTTTTTTGTCAATGATACGCATGGCGGCTGCATGTGTGCGAATCGTAATCTTCTTAATTTTCTCTAGTTGACTTTTGACTTCATGATGCAATGCCATCGCACATTCAACGGCAGTTTGTGCATGAAATTCGGCTGGAAAAGAAATTTTAAACAGCACATTTTCCATAACATAGGTGCCATACGGACGTTGAAACTTGAATGGTTGGCCTTTGAACGATACATCATAAAACCCCCAAGTTTTGGCCGTGAGTGCCGAGGGATAACCCATTTCACCGGTTTTGGCTATCAGCGCCAAGCGTACCCCACGACTAGTGGCATCGCCCGCTGCCCAACTTTTACGTGAGCCCGTGTTTGGTGCATGGCGATAGGTACGTAGACTTTGGCCATCAACCCATGCGAGTGAAATGGCATTGATGGTTTCCTCTCGGCTTAAATTGAGCATTTTCGCTACCACGGCCGTGGTAGCTACTTTGACTAACACGACATGATCAAGTCCTACTTGATTGAATGAGTTTTCCAGTGCAATACAGCCTTGAATTTCATACGCCTTAATCATCGCTTCCAGTATCGCTTGCATCGTCAGAGGCTTTTTACCGACGGCGATAGCGCTGCGTGAAAGCCAATCAGCAACTGCGAGAATGCCTCCCAGATTGTCTGAAGGATGACCCCATTCGGCAGCCAGCCAAGTGTCGTTGAAATCTAGCCAACGAATTAGCGTGCCAATATTGAAGGCAGCCTGGACAGGATCTAACTGGAATTGTGTGCCAGGCACTTTAGCACCATTCGGTACGCTAGTACCGGGTACGATCGGCCCCAGCAGTTTGGTGCAGGCTGGATATTCTAATGCTTCTAGTCCGCAACCCAATGTGTCAAGCAAGCAGCTATGCGCTGTCTCGAACGCTGCTTGACTTTCAATTTTGTAATGAAAGACATAATCGACAATATCAATCAAAACCTGATCTGGTTCAGGGCGAACATTAGCAATATAAGATGACATAGTAACTTTCTAATTTTTATAGGGCTGACACAAACTTATCTTAGCTGGTGTTTTGCCGTCTCGTGATCTGGGCGTGTTTGCAACAGTTGCGCGACGGTCTCAGGTGAAGCACACGCGGATTAAGAACAAGCTGTACCAGGATGTGCTTAATTCCTAATTCAGCGCTATTTTATCGATTTATCTGTTGTGTAGATGCGCACCTCAGTTAAGCGAATTGTCCTGCGACCCAACCAGACGACCAGGCCCATTGGAAGTTATAGCCACCTAGCCAGCCGGTGACATCGACCACTTCGCCGACACAAAATAAGCCAGGTACGTTTTGTGCTTGCATGGTTTTTGATGATAGCGCAGCGGTATCTATGCCGCCGCATGTGACTTCGGCCTTTTTGTAACCTTGTGTGCCACTTGGAATAACTTGCCAGCAGTGGAGATGTGTGGCAATGACTGCCAGCTCGGCCGGGCTGTATTGCTTGATGGGTTTAATTTCTGAGACGGAAGCACAAACTGCTTGGGCAAAGCGTTTGGGTAAATAATGAGCCAGTACATTCGGTAGCAGGGTATTGCTATGTTTTGCTTC
>JBIKXM010000156.1:0-4000 GCA_044355755.1 Burkholderiaceae bacterium
CTCAACAGGAAATCAATCTCGCTATGAACCGTCTAAACAATCGACCCAGAAAAAGGCTTGCCTTTGCTACCCCTGCTCAAGTATTCTTATCCGCCGTTGCACTTCGTACTTGAATCTAAGTCTTCTTTTTGAAGGTAGATATTGCTTTTTGATTCAGCGACCGGGTTGTACTTCGGTACCCGATTCCACCAGCAGTTCACTAATCCCAAATAACCTACGGGATTTTTTAGAGTTGAGGAAGCAGAGAATAGATGGTTAAGGCTTGCGCTTGTTCGCTAGGAGCTAGTTTTATCGGACTGTGCAGGTAGGTGCTTACAGTGAGATATTTTATAAACAGTAGCTGAATGTGTAGTAGTGACACCTTCAATTGTGAAGAATTCCAAAATTTTCGATCAATTTTTTTGCAAGAAGCCCTCAATCCTTGCCTTGTGTCTCGAGAAAGAATTTGTTGATAGATTTTACAAGTAATTCCTGAGCATTTACAGTTGGGCCGCTAAATTTCTGGTTACCAGATAATGTTTAATGAGGGAATTATGATGAATTTCGTTTGTAAAAAAAAAGGTTCGCAGGATAGTCAAAACACAGTTGAGAGTCTTACTCTTAATAAGGCATTTTTATTGGAATCCAGCCTTTATTTTAGGCCAGAGTTTCTATTGAATTCAATAGATGCTTGGGAAGTTGATAAGGCAGAGCGTTTTGATTTGCCATCCCTCAACACGGCATTTCATGAGTCCGTTCCGGTATTGAAGCTTCTAGATTGGGAAATTTTAGATGTACGTAGGGGGTATGCCGAAACGAAGCTACCACTGAATGAGAACTCATCCAATCAGTACATCACTCATCAAGCGGCTCTCCAGTTAGTTGCTGCTGACTATACGGGTGGATTGGCAGTGGCTTCACTGTTTCACCTGTCACCAGTGATTGGGTTTTGGGAGTCAAATGATGAAAAAGGTATCTATATGTGGGGAGCAATGGCTACGATTAAGTGGCATGCTCCAAGTTGCGATGACCTAACTTGTAAAGCAAGTGTTTCTCAAGAGAAATGGGGGAATTTTTCTCGACGCATAAGCAACCATCAACAGATCGCACCAACAGTACAAATCGATATGTATAACGGTAGTAAGCGCGTAGCTGAAGCACATTTTACTTATTGGGCACAAGATATTGAAGGACTTAGAAAGAATGCATTCGATCCCAAAAGAATTAATCTGCTGTATTTACACAAGACAAAAACTACAGCGAAACTGATAGCAGGGCTGCGGGCTTTGGAGAATCAAAAGCCAGAGGTTCAAAGATTATGTAGTGATCCTTATGCGCAAATACTTGCGGGCAAGCATGGTTTGACTCTGGGGAAGCGATTTCAATCAATTATTCCCGAGATTCAAAGGATGGTCGCAGCAAGGACACGTCACCTTGATCAGGCTGCACTGGGTTTTTTGGCAGAGTATCCATATGGAAATATTGTTAATATTGGTGCTGGATATGACGCTCGTTTTTGGCGGATCGATACAAAAGCAGCAAATGTTTATGAGTTAGATTTGCCGGTCATGCTCCATGAGCGCCAAAGCATATTTATGTATGACAAAAAGCCCAATATGCATTGCGTGCCGATTGATTTACGAACGACCACAATCGCCCAAGCGCTCGAGAAAGAATCCACATTTAACCCTTCTCTTCCTACTATGTATATATGGGAAGGTGGTTCTATGTATTTTGATGGGGCTGACGCTAATCAGATCTTTACTTCACTGGCTACGCTTATGGCTCGATGTTCAGAATCCTTTGCTTGGATGGATTACGTCACCCGCGATGTTGTAGAAAGTAAAACCAATCTGAGGGAAGTCGAACATTTCATCACATCAATACGCAAAATGGGCGAACCCTTTATCGGTGGTATTAATGATATCGAAACTTTCTTAGGGAAACATGGATTGCGTTTGATTGATGATACGAGCTGTGCTAATTACCTTGGTATTGATGCCAAGATAGACCAGTTATATCATTTTTGTACGCTAAAAGTATAAACAGACTAAGGTACCCCCTCAAATAAAACCAAGAACTAAAAAAGGGGGGGGCAATGTGCTAGATTTTTAGTCAGTATAACGCAGTGCTTATATTTGATATTTTTTATGAAAATAGTAATAAATTTTTGATTTTAATTACGCGTATTCACCTATATCAAATATAATTATTTTGCGCAATCAACATGCTGTAGGTATATGAATAATAAAGAACTAAAAAGTAGTTATTGCATCAAGGAATGGCTTCAACAAGATTATGAGCGTAACAAGTTCAATATAGTGCTCGGAGGTTGGACGGCTTTTGTTGCACACCCTGCGTACTATTTATTTTGTACTCTTATTTTGACTGGCTATTACGATAGCCCATTTTTTCGATTTGGATCAGCATTGATATCCATACCATTAATGTGTGAGCCATTTTGGCCAGCAAAGGCCAAGCCATGGCTAAATCTTTATTGGTACTTATGGGTCACTTTTGTTTTACCAATTAGCTTCACATTCATATTTGCAATGAACAATATGGTACCCATGTGGCTGGTTTGCGAAGTTATTATGATTTTTGTGGCGTTGATTTTTATCGGTAATGTCATTCGCATGCTACTAGTGCTTGGTATCGGTATACCACTCGGGTATGCATGCTTTAGCTGGTATACCGGGCATACGTTTACTTGGACGCAAGCAATTGATATTGGTTATCACCCTGTTTGGCATTTGCTTGTGCCTTTGCCAATTGCATTCTGGTGTGGCGTGGTCTTTATGTTTGGTGCACGCAAGGGACTGGTAGCTTTAGAAAGAAATCAAGCGATTACCGTGCTAGCAGGATCGATTGCTCATGAGATGCGCAATCCTTTGAGTCAAATTAAAGCGAGCTTCGACGGCATCGAAAAAAACCTACCTTTACCGAATAGTGTAGAAGCCTCCACCATTAGCTTTAAGCGCATAAAAAATCTCTATGAGTACGTCGGACAGGGCGAGTCTGCCATCAAACGAGGTCTTCAGATCATTTCAATGATTTTGGATGAAGTTAAAGATAAGCCGATTGATCAAGAAAAATTCAACTACTTACATGCTGCACAAGCGACGCAAAAAGCGATAGCGGAGTATGCGTATGAAACAGATGGAGAGCGCCACAAAGTTAACCTAGAGATTAAACGCAATTTCATCTTTAAGGGCGAAGAGACACTCTACCTATTTGTATTGTTCAATCTGATTAAGAATGCGCTGTACTACTTCAAACTCGACCAGCAGGCTAAATTGACAATCACCATAGGCCAACCCTATGTCATGGTGCGTGATACGGGTCCGGGCATTGCTAAAGAATACTTGCCTCATTTATTTGCTCCCTTCCATACCTCTGAAAAAAAAGGTGGGACGGGTCTCGGCCTCGCTTATTGCAAGCGGGTGATGCAGGCTTTTGGTGGGGATATCCGTTGTCACTCGGTTTTGGGTCAATACACGGAATTTATTTTAGAGTTTCCAGAAGTCTGTTCGTCAACTTGGCAACAGTATCAGGACTCAGTCACTGAGCGTTTACGACCGCTTCTGTGTAGTAAGAAGGTGCTTGTGGTAGATGACGATGAAACCATACGAACAACTACACAGAAAATATTAAGTGGTCTAGGCATACACGTAGACCAAGCGGAGAATGGTCAGCAAGCCTTGCAGCAACTTGAACAGTCTTCTTACGATCTGATGATTCTTGATCTGAATATGCCTGTTTTGGATGGCTATGTCACGGCTGAAAAAATTCGAGCAGGTGTGCTTGCGGACTATGAGCAGATACCTATTATTGCCTATACGACAGAGGTCGCTTATATGGCTCAGGTCAAAACGCAGAAAGTCGGAATTAATGCTTTTGTTAGCAAGCCTTGTGAGCCATTAGTATTGATGCAGACTATGGAGCGCGTTCTTACTCAAACGTCCTCGATTAACAAGACAATTGAGACAACTGCTTTATTGCGTGGCAAAACAATTTTGAT
>JBIKXM010000157.1:0-3993 GCA_044355755.1 Burkholderiaceae bacterium
CTCTATCAACAACGGGTTATGGCTGATGTAAAGCTGTCCAGGCCTATGAAGATAGCCATAGACTGTGGCAATGGCATTGCCGGCGCGTTTGCGCCAGCCTTATTCAAGGCGCTTGGTTGTGAGGTGACTGAATTATTTTGTACGGTCGATGGCAACTTTCCCAATCATCATCCAGACCCAGCCAACCCTGATAACCTAGCGGATTTAATCAACTGTCTGAAGCAGACTGACTGTGAAATTGGCTTGGCCTTTGATGGTGATGGGGATCGCTTAGGCGTCGTGAGTAAAAATGGGGACATTATTTACCCTGATCGACAATTAATGCTATTTTCCCAAGATGTATTAAACACCCATCCTAACTCGCCTATTATTTACGATGTAAAGTGTTCCGCCAACCTTGCACGCTGGATCCATGACCATGGTGGGCAACCACTGATATGGAAAACAGGACATTCACTGGTGAAAGCCAAGCTAAAGGAAACCAATGCTCCGCTAGCCGGAGAGATGAGCGGGCATATATTTTTTAACGATAGATGGTATGGCTTTGATGATGGTCTGTATGCTGGCGCACGTTTATTAGAAATTTTGTCTCATTATCCTGACGCGACCGAAATACTGAACCGCTTGCCAGATTCATTGTGCACGCCAGAGCTACACTTAGCTTGTACTGAGCAAGAGGCCGATCGGGTGCTAACCAACATCAAAAACCACGCTAGTTTTAATTATGCCGATCAAATCTTGACGATTGATGGTATTCGCGTTGACTACCCGGATGGCTTTGGTTTAATACGGGCCTCGAACACCACACCTATTTTGGTTATGCGCTTTGAGGCTGATAATCTGGCGGCACTCCACAGAATTCAAATGGAATTTAAGCACATCCTTTTAAAGGAAAAACCGGATGCGCTACTACCTTTCTAACCTAATCTAAAAAATTCAACTGGAAACCTGAGCTGCCAATTCAAATTGTTGATCAGTCCTTTTTTTATGGCCAATCCAGCCAGCCGCTTGTCTCATACGCTGACGTTCTGCAAGCACACGTGCACCATAGCCGCCATCTGTTGGTGTTGTCGCACCTACATAAAACTTCAATCCACCTTCTAAAGTACCCGCACGGTTAATACAATCTCGCAGTATTTGAGCGCCCACGCGGATATTTGCCGGTGGATGTAAAGCAACTTTTCTCCCGCCAAGGGGCTTATATTTATCCTCGTGCACACGAGTCATAACCTGCATTAAGCCTTGTGCACCAGCACCACTTTCAGCATAAGGGTTAAACCTCGACTCTATTGCCATCACCGCCAAAATCAGCAAGGGATCTAAGTTTAGCTCATCACCAACCTTAAAAGCTGCGGTTACCAACTGCTGGGTCACCGTATTCGCAATACGGTAACGTTTAGCAATATACTGTACCAAAGCTGGCTCATCAGAGATTAACCGAACCGGTGCTGCTTTTTCGGTAAACACCGCAGTATGTCCTTCATATTGATAAACAGGATAAATTTCGGCACGCAAGTTTGTCTTTTGTTGAATAGAACCTGCAATATTGTCGGACAAGGTATCGCTGATTGCCTCTGATGGCATAAGATTCAACGCAATTTTTGCGCGCCAATCGAGATTAAAAACCAACATCATGGCGCTTAACAAGGTCAATAAACCACACACTACTAAAACATACTTGATCCAACTAAAAAGCAAATAGCTGGGCTGCCGAACTACGACAGTAGCTACTTTGTGCCCTTTTCGCCAACCTGCTAATGACTGCTGAAAATAGGCCCAGTTAGATGCAAGGCGTTTAAGTTTGAAACGGCTAACCTCACTAGCAAGCGCTTTCGTATATTTCTCTGAGCTACTAAACAAAGAAAAAGCGGTTTTTAAAATACTCAAGCAGAACTCCTCTTAAGGTTAATAATGCTGCGTAGCATCATTCAAATCTATTCGGTTGGCGATTTTAGGTAGGCTTTTATACTCAGTCAATAATAAATAATAAAATCAAAATTACTTTTAGTTATTAATTTGTTGTAAAAGCATCTAACTATTCCTCCCTACTTATTGAATTTATTGGATAAAACCACTTTAAAATCTGTTTTCTCGATAATTTACAAATAAACGCCAAAACAGTGGAAAATTTGCCATTGTTAAATCCTTAAAGTCAGTTTTTATGAAATACAGAGACTTACGTGAATTTATAGCAGAGCTGGAAAAAATTGATCAATTACGTCGGGTTAGTGTACCAATCTCGACGCAATTTGAAATGACAGCGCTATGTGACCGAGTTTTACGAGCGGAAGGGCCAGCTCTACTTTTTGAGCAGCCTTTCAATCCATCAACCGCACAACCGACTTCAATACCCGTATTGGGAAATTTATTTGGTACAACCAAACGCATTGCACTGGCCATGGGCGCAGAAAATTTGGCAGGGCTACGCAATATTGGTCTGCTTCTAGCCAACCTAAAAGAGCCCACTTTACCGCACAATTTAAAAGAGGTTGGTCAACTCGTCAAAATGGTTCATGCAATTTGGGACATGTCGCCTAAACATATCAAGAGCCCGGTTTGTCAAGAAGAAGTGTGGGAGCATAAGCAGATTGACCTATATCAGTTACCCATCCAAACTTGCTGGCCTGGAGATATTGGTCCGCTCATTACCTGGGGCCTAACGATTACACGCGGCCCGCATAAGCGTCGTCAAAATTTGGGTATTTATCGTCAACAAGTCATTAGCCACAACAAAACTATTTTGCGTTGGCTAGCCCATCGAGGGGGGGCACTCGATTTTCGAGAACATTGTCTAGCTTATCCAGGACGCCCCTTTCCGGTAGCGGTTGCAGTGGGGGCTGACCCGGCTACTATACTTGCAGCTGTGACACCTATTCCGGATAATGTATCTGAATATCAATTTGCCGGATTATTACGTGGCTGTCGAACTGAGCTGGCGAACTGCCTCACCCCTGGATTAGAACAACTACGTGTCCCGGCAAGAGCAGAATTCATTCTTGAAGGACACATTCTGCCCGATAGCCAACACCCCAGTGGTTTTGAACATGCACTCGAAGGACCATTTGGCGACCATACTGGCTATTACAACGAGCAAGAATATTTCCCGGTATTCACTGTTGAGCGTATTACTTCAAGAAAAAACCCGATATATCACTCAACCTACACCGGAAAACCGCCCGATGAACCAGCTGTGTTAGGTGTTGCGTTGAATGAAGTCTTTACCCCTATTTTGCAAAAGCAATTTACTGAAATTGTAGATTTTTACTTACCCCCTGAAGGTTGTAGTTACAGAATTGCACTCGTAAAAATTAAAAAAGCTTATCCTGGGCATGCTCGACGTGTCATGTTTGGTGTATGGGGATTTTTACGACAATTTATGTACACCAAGTTTATTATTGTGTTGGATGAAGATATCGATATTCGCGACTGGAAAGAGGTCATCTGGGCGATTACGACACGTGTCGACCCGAGCCGAGATACGATGCTGGTTGACAACACACCGATTGATTATCTTGACTTTGCTTCGCCGACCGCTGGATTAGGTTCCAAAATGGGCATAGACGCTACGCATAAATGGCCAGGAGAAACCCAACGAGAATGGGGTAAACCGATTACAATGAAGGCCGATGTAGAAGCGCGCATTCAATCTATCTGGGAACAATTAAATTTATAAACCTGATTGGGAATCACCCCAAGGAGACGAAAATGATAGTTGATGAAATTCGCACATTTTTAAAAGATTATTTCGATGTTTTGCAAAATCAGAACCTAACTTTGTTTCATAAGGTATTTCATCCGAGTTGTGTCTTGTACTCTTATCAAGACAACTCTTTGGTTGTTCGGCCTTTCGCAGAGTACCGAGCCATGGTACAAGCAAGACAGTCCCCTGAAGCAGGTAAATTCCCACGTAAAGACGAAGTACTTAGCATTGATGTTATGTCAGCTGAAACAGCCTTAGTTAAAGTGCGACTAAGGCTGTTTGACAATATTATG
>JBIKXM010000158.1:0-3990 GCA_044355755.1 Burkholderiaceae bacterium
GCAGATCACTAAAGATGGCAAACTGATTAATAGCTTAGGCATGCGCCAGTCTTTAAAAAATGTGGGCAACACGGTGATCTCTTTGCGAGAACAAATGGCCGTGGAACGCAAAGGCTTGCATTATGCTTATCTGGCGGATCAGGGCGCCTGTCAGAGTTTTACGATTGCTTGGTTAAGTTTGCTGTTTAGTGATGCTGGTTCACCAGACTTAACAGTAAATACACGATTGGAAACGCTGAAAAATAGCCATAGAAGAATCATGCAGTTACATCAGGAATATTATTTAGCAGTGTTGGATACAAAAAATGTCCATGCAGATAGTGCTTTATTGCAAAGCCAAGGGTTACGTGAAACGGGTGCCAGTGAAAGATCGTTATTAGGGGGCTCATTAGCGGAAAAAGTTTGGGTTGAGCTCAATGATGAAATGCGCAACCCACATAGCCCAGGGTTGATACACTCATTTTGTTTTGTTGATGCAGAAGGTCGTTTCGGTGGGCATACTATCGGCTATTTTCGACAATTAAGTGAGGAGGCGGGCAAAAAAATAGCTGCAAATGATGAAGTGGTTGTGTTTGATCCCAACTTGGGCGAAACCTTGATTAAGGCTGATGACCTACCTAGCGTGTTTTTTAATATTCTTTCTCATTATGGTGTTAACTTAACGGATTCCAGTTTGAGGTATATCGATATCGATCCCATGACTCGCGCTAAACATGTTTCTTTTGCCGCGATCCGAGCAAGACCTACTCGAGTGTCCTAGCATTTGAGTATGGACTCCGATATCTAGTAAGGGGGATGTTTACCGAGGCCCTTTGGCGTTCGTTGGGTACAAGCCAAATAGCTTTAATACAATGAAGCAAAGGTTGCAAAATAATCTGGGAAAGTCTTGGTGACGCACTCAGGGTGATTGATGGTAATCGGCACAGGCGCAAATGCTGCAAGCGAGAAGCACATAGCGATACGATGATCGTCATAGGTGTCAATTCCCTGTATTGGGGGGCGCCAAATCTGCGGTGGGGTGATACGGATGAAATCAGGTCCGCTTTCAATTAATGCCCCCAATTTGCCAAGTTCGGTGGCCATAGCATGGATTCGGTCAGTTTCTTTGACACGCCAACTTGCAATATTGCGTAAAGTTGTCGTGCCTTCGGCAAATAATGCGCACATAGCTAATGTCATGGCTGCATCAGGAATTGCATTGCAATCTAGGTCGATCGCGCGTAACTTCCCCACAGTCGGGGCGCTCGCAGTGATGGATAGATTATCCATGCTAATTTGTGCGCCCATTTGCTGTAGTGCCTGAGCAAATTGAACATCGCCTTGAATACTATCAGTGCCTATGCCATTAACCCGGACCGGGCCTTGACCTATTGCTCCCGCAGCCAAAAAATAGGAGGCCGAGGAAGCATCTCCCTCAACCGTAATGTCTCCTGGTGAAGCGTAGCTAGCTTGTGCAGGAATAGTGAAAGATGACCAGCCTTGCTGAATGACTTCAACGCCAAAGCGTTCGAGTAAGTTAAGTGTTAACGCAATATAGGGTTTAGAAATCAGTTCGCCCATAATTTCAACCGTTATCGCGTGCTGTAGATGCGCGCTCAGCAACGGAAGTGCCATCAGCAGTGCCGTGGTGAACTGGCTTGACGTATTGCCATTAATTTGAATGGTATGCGGGATAGGGCTTGGATGGCGCATGCCAATTGTGATTGGAGGGTAGCCAGTTTGCTGCAGATAGTCGATGTTACAGCCGAGCTGTCTGAGGCCCTCGACTAGGTCATTGATGGGGCGCTCATGCATGCGTGCTACGCCACTCAGTTCATAAGCACCACCCTGTATCGCCAGTACCGCAGTTAAAGGCCGTATGGCAGTGCCTGCATTGCCCATGAAAAGTCGCGCCTGCTGGTTTGGAAAGCGCCCAGCCGTGCCTTGGATAAGATAGTCATTGCTATCACCTTGGCGTATATATTCGACCCCTAATTGTTTGAGGGCGGTGAGCATGACGTGCGTGTCTTCGGCTTGTAATACTGAACGTACTAGCGTCGTTCCTTTTGATAAAGCGGCAAGTAGGAGGACACGATTGGAGATGCTTTTCGAGCCGGGTAAGGTAATGTTGCCTTTTACTTGTTGTAGCCTTGGCATTTTGATGGTGCTGCGGTCAAGTTTGTGCGCAACTGTGCCAACGGCTATTGCAGTAGGGGCTGATGGTTTGCCGTGCGCAGTTGTTGCACATGTCGATTGCTGCGCAGAGCGTTGAGGTAGCGACGGCATATCTTGTTGTAATAATTTTGTGTCAGTGGTATCAGCGGTATCGAGTTTTTGCCAAGTTTGGCGTAGAGCTGCTGCCTCGTCTAAAACGTGGCGTAAGGTATCGGTTTGTTGATGTTCGAGCATACTTTTGACATTTGCCAAGAGTAGTTGCCAAGTGTCAAGTTCACGTAGTAATGCAGAGCGGTTGTTAAGAAAGATATCGCTCCATATTGCGGAAGATGAGCCAGCAATTCGGGTAAAGTCACGAAAGCCACTGCCGGCCAGTTCAAGCTTAAGCCGCATATCATCACTATGCGCAATTTGTGCCATGTAGGTGTAGGCTAAGAGGTGGGGTAGATGACTGACGGCGGCGAAAATAGCATCATGCTGTTCTGGTGTCAGCAAATGACAATCAGCTCCGATTGTCTCCCACAAGAGTTGAATTTTTTCTAGATTTTCAGGGTTATTTTCTGCGAGTGGGCATAGGATAGTTTTTTTATGCTCGAATAAGTTAGCCTGAGCCGCGTTAATGCCATGTTGTTCACTGCCAGCAATCGGGTGGGCTGGGATAAATTGTGAGATCTTTGCTCCAAGAGCGTCGCGTGCTGCATTGATGACGCTTAACTTGGTGCTGCCGACATCGGTAATCAGGGTATGGGCGAGTAGAGATGGCTCGCAACTACGCAAGACTCGGTCAATTTGACCTACGGGTACGCATATCAGCACGATATCAGCTTGCGGTATGGCCTGGTCTAATGGTGGCGCTTGATCAATGATGTGGCGTTCGAGTGCTGTCTGTAGCGTTTCAGTGCTCTGATCGATACCTAATATCTGGCAGTGAGAGTGCTTTTGTTTGACTGCTAAGGCGAGCGAACCGCCGATTAGTCCTAGCCCAATAATAGCGATGGTAAGTTTATGTGTCTGTGTTTGTTGCGACACATTACAGTTTTGTGCTTGTTGTTGAGGGGCAGCACAGTCGCTGTCATTATTCAAAGGGCTCATTATGATCTGGAATAGTACGAGATAGATGGCAAAGTAGAAAATCGGGGCAACCATACAGGTTACCCCGATCAGCGTTTTTCCGTCTTTTGCCAGCGATTACATGAATGCGGCGATTCAGTTAATGCTTTTGAGCTTTCTCAGGATTGGTTTCGACAAGTACCATTGGCCCGATGTTTGCTGTACTGCTTGTATTGTTAGCCGTAAATTTGCGTTTGCGTGCAATCGGGCTGACCGGCATAGCTGCTGCTAATGTTTCGGGTACGGTTTGTTTTTCGACTTTATTGCGATCAGTCTGAACCCACACCATGCCGCTCGCATTCACAATTTCCTCTAACTGTTTGTTAGGGATAGAGGGAACGGCGACAGCCGCCGCAGTCAAGGTTTGTGCCTCGATTTTTGGGGCAGGAATCGCAGCGCTAGGGATATGCGGTGTGGTACTTGGGCTGACTTCTGGCTGAGATAGATCAAACGGTTTTGTTTGTTTGATATTGCCGGAGTCGTCACTTGATGTGCTTTGGGGCCCAGATACAGCTGCGGATTTCTCGGTCGCCACGGATGGGGGTAAATACGCAACGCTACTCGGCTCAGACACAGGTAGTGTGCGCGTAGCTTGCGGATTGCGGTCATGGTTACGTTTGCTGGCACCAGATGCAGGTATGCTTTCTAAAGCATCATGCGATTTTGTTTTGCTCGGTGCTTCACTTTGGGTTTCATTTACGATCGACTCCACGGGGAGGCGCTCAT
>JBIKXM010000159.1:0-3979 GCA_044355755.1 Burkholderiaceae bacterium
TCTTGGCTGAGGTGCGTATAGTTCATTTGTTGCAATTTCGACTGGCGAGTCAAAAAGCTTGGATGCTATCGCATTCTCGCCTCTTAACCACTCTTCTTCAAAATTGCACTTCATAGTTGAATTCAAAAACTATATAAATTCAACGGGTCAACAATACTTGAAGTAAACAAATCGGTTGATACTTTCGCTGAGGTGAAAAATGGCTGTCAGTGTTTTTGATTTATTTAAAATTGGCATAGGCCCGTCTAGTTCGCATACAGTAGGACCCATGCGTGCCGCACGCTTATTCGTGCAGAGTTTGTCCACAGATGGTTTACTGACACAGACTGCGTCTGTGAAGGTCGGCCTCTATGGCTCGCTGGGAGCGACGGGTAAGGGGCATGGTACAGATAAAGGGATTATTTTGGGCTTATATGGGGAGAGTCCTGATACAGTTGATCCGGAGCAGATACAACCCTTGTTAGATAAAATTCAGGTAGAGCAGCGATTAGCCCTGCTGAATCTTCACTCTGTGCCCTTTATCCAGGCAGAACACCTGTTGTTTTATCGGCGCGAGGCAATGGCCGAACATCCTAATGGCATGAAATTTTTTGCTTTCAATCAGGATGGTGAAGTTTTACGTGAAGCACGTTATCTTTCAATTGGTGGCGGATTTGTCGTTAACACGAATGGTGAATCACAAAAAGATACGGGTTACGATTCTGTCCCTTGGCCATTTCGTAGTGGGCGTGAATTATTAGCAATGAGTGCCCAGGCTAATAAAAGTATCGCCCAACTGATGTGGGACAACGAATGTACTTGGCGGACGCCACAATCGATTGAAGCGGGACTATTGCGCATTTGGCAAGTGATGCAAGACTGCGTTGTCCGCGGATGTAATACACCAGGCACATTGCCTGGTACGTTTCAAGTTAAGCGTCGTGCGCCAGAATTATTTCAACATTTAACAGCACAACCACAAGTCGCAACCGACCCATTATCAGTAATTGATTGGGTGAATCTGTATGCGATTGCGACTAATGAAGAAAATGCAGCGGGTGGTCGAGTCGTGACTGCGCCGACTAATGGTGCTGCGGGCATTATTCCTGCGGTGCTGCATTATCATCAACGTTTTATTCCAGGTGCCGACTTACACCATGTACCCGATTTTTTATTGACTGCGGGTGCGATCGGCATTTTGTACAAACTCAATGCCTCAATTTCCGGTGCAGAAGTCGGTTGCCAGGGTGAGGTCGGTGTCGCTTGTTCAATGGCTGCAGGTGCTCTAGCAGCGGTCTTGGGTGGGACGACACAACAAATTGAGAATGCTGCGGAAATTGGTATGGAGCATAATCTAGGTCTGACCTGTGATCCAGTTGGCGGTCTTGTGCAAATTCCATGTATTGAGCGTAATGCGATGGGCGCGGTGAAGGCGATCAACGCTGCGCGGATGGCGCTACAAGGCGACGGGAAACATTATGTGTCGTTGGATTCCGTGATCAAGACCATGCGTGAAACAGGCGCAGATATGAAAACTAAATATAAAGAAACCGCACGTGGTGGACTCGCGGTCAATATAGTTGAATGTTAAGCCCAGGCTATTCATGTATTTTCTTTGCGGGCCTGATTTAATGGTTGCAATGATGTTGATACTTGCAGAGTTGCATGATGCGTAGCTTCAGCTGCAGTTAAGGGTGTCACTTCTATCATTGTGCTCAAGCAACGTTTGGTCAACTCGTGGTAGCTGCGCGTGCCTTCTTGCTTCCAAGCGATCTCTTGTTCGTTTAATTTGCGTATTATTTTAGCCGGTACCCCTGCTACCAAATGACCCGGTAATACTTCCATATTGCTCGGTACAAGTGCGCTCGCGGCAACGATAGCGCGTTCGCCAACATGAACGCCATCCATAATGACTGCCTTCATGCCGACGAGAGCATCTTGGTGCACAATACAGCCATGTAAGACCGCACCATGACCAATATGGCCATTTTCTTCAACGATCGTTGCTTGGCTTGGAAAACAGTGCAGAATGCAGCCATCTTGGACGTTAGCACCTGCTTTTAATTCAATCAGACCAAAATCACCACGCAGACTGGCATGTGGTCCGACATAACAATGTGCGCCAATGATCACCTTACCGATCAAGGTAGCGTTGGGATGAATATAAGCACTGGGATGGACAATCGGAACCACCCCATCAATCGCATAGCAAGACATAGATACTCCAAAAATAAAACGATTACATAACTTACTGCAGGTTATGCCTCCAATTAGTTGAAAGTTTCCTTTTTCTATAGAGGCTGTCGTAAAGGGGGTGTACTTTATTATCTCGTTCATCCTTCGACAAGCTCAGGACGAACGGGGTAGCGGGTAATGCCTTCAACCAACTCAGCGGGGACGGGGTAACGGATATTAATTTCCATCCGTTACGCTTGAGCTTGTCGAAGGGGCATGGGGATGGCCGGCTGTGGCATGTACATCACCTTTCGTGACAGCCTATAAGAGGGAATCTAATTCCATTCATGGGATACACTACCCTTACTGCGCAGCCCAAATGCTGCGTTGCGATGTGCGCGGAATCCTCATTAACTATTTATTAACCTCGGTTCCACGGTTTGCCTTGCAAGGCAAATGAGCACGGACGGCGTGCAGCAGTGCTACACGAAACCCGTCCTGACCCATGGCCCTTGTCTTGGGCTCGCTCGCTACCGTTGTGCAACGATTGCCTTGAGTTTATCCGATCAATCCGTATGCATCCGATATTGCACAATCGCGAAACGATCAGCGACAAAAGCTAAATTGGTATAGCTACTGTTGGCTGCCGGGTTAGCGCCAGTACCATGGAAATCTGAAAATGCAGCGGATTGATTGACATAAGTCGTTTGCGTCAGATTGATTGATAAGGCAACTTTAGCCCGCTGACAGGCTTGAATCGCTTGCTGAATAAAAGCCTCATTAGTAGAGTAAACGCCTAAAGTGAGCGCACCCTGACGACAAATAACCGATTCAGCAAGTTGTAAGGCTCTATCCGTGGAGGCTGTCGCTACCAGATAGGTGATTGGGCCAAAGCATTCTTGCTCATAAATATCAGCATCACTTTCATCGACCGCGATCAATATAGGGGTGCGGACCACAGCGTGTGCAAATTCAGGATGGTTCAGGCTTTGCGAATCTAAAATAACGCGGCCAGTCTGTTGCGCTTGTCGTATTCGCTGTAGCGTATCTTGAGAATTTATTGCCCCAAGAATAGCGCAAGCAGTTTTAGTGTCCGCCAGTAATTGCTGAATGGCATTGGCTAAATCCTGGCCGAATTGCTCAAAGCTGCGATGTCCTTGATCTGTTTGTATGCCGGCTCGGGAGCAATAGATATTTTGTGGTGTGGTACACATTTGACCGCTATATAGCGATAACGTAAAGGCAAGGTTACGCAGTAAATTTTGATATTGTTGCGTAGACTCAATCACAATCCCATTTACCCCAGCCATTTCTGCATAAATGCGTGCTTGCGGGGCATGTTTTGCTAGCCATTTGCCAAAACTGGTACTACCAGTATAGTCAATTGAGGTCACAGCTGGATTGGTTGCTATATGTTGCGCAAGCTGATGATCATGGCTGATTGCTAAGGTCAAGATGTTTGGATCCAGGCCCTGTTCGGCAATCACTTCGCGCAGTATGTTAATGCTGAGCGCAATCGAGAGTACCGCATTCGGATGGGGTTTCACAATGACAGGGTTGCCCGTCGCTAAGGCGGCAAATAAACCGGGATAAGTATTCCAGGTTGGAAAAGTAGAACAACCGATCACCAGAGCAACGCCACGCCCAACGATAGCGTAATGTTTTTGTAATTTCTGCGCGTGTTTACCTGGCTTTTCCCAAATAATCCCGTCAGTTGGTATCTCATTCATCGCTTTCCAGGCATAAGCTAAAGTTTCTAAAGCGCGTTCTTGTGCATGGGGGCCACCTGCCTGGAAAGCCATCAGTGCATTTTGTCCTGTCGTGA